>CBFGVE010000295.1:0-4274 GCA_965651915.1 uncultured bacterium | reverse complement strand
CTCCTCCGTGGTCTGTTCGTTCGCGAAGAGACGTACCCTGCGATGCGGTTTCCGGCAATCCTATTGTCATGGCGTTCGCGATTCGGGGGCTACTATCTCCCACGCAAAACACCGATGCACGTAGAAGCGCGGCGGATTGACAGGGCGGGTCCAATGTGGGACCGTCTCCCCTGTGACTACTCGCATTGCCGATCAAAAGAATCGGATTACGCTTCCCAAAGCGCGTCCTGGCGATGTGTTTGAAATTCGTCAGCAGGGCGAGGGTCGCTATCTGGTTGAGAAGTTGGAATCGGCATCTAGGGCGCCTAGGCCTTCCGCTGCCGAGATCCGTAAAGCGATGGATGCCCATCCGCTCCAGCCGACGCTTTCGTGGCCCCAGCTAAGCCGGAAGACGCGCGGATAGTGATGTTCCTAGCCCTCCCGACCTTTGGTGGTATTGATTCAATTTCCCCGAACTGAAGCATCTTACCCCGAAATGCCAGTCAAATAGGAAGCCCACTAATGGACAAATTATACCCGCTGACCTTTGCCCCCGCCTACAAGGACTACCTCTGGGGGGGCGACCGCATTCCCACACTGTTTAACCGCGACGATCCGCCGGGGATCTATGCCGAGTCGTGGGAAGTTTCGGACCGTCCCGAGGGCATGAGTGTGGTCGACCAGGGACCTCTCGCGGGCCGCAGCCTGGCCGCGCTGGTGGCCGAGTACGGCGAGGCGCTGGTGGGGCGGGGGCGCAAGGCCGACACGTTTCCGCTTCTGATCAAGATCATCGACGCCCGCCAGGTGCTGAGCATCCAGGTCCATCCCAACGACGAGACGGCGGCGAAGTTCGGCGGCGAGGCGAAGAGCGAGATGTGGTATCTGCTGGATGCTGGAGAGGGGGCCTGCGTCTATTCGGGGTTCAAGCCGGGAGTGGACGCGGCGAAGTTCCGGGCGGCGCTGGACGACGGCACGCTGGAATCCCTGGTGCAGCGTATCCCCGTCCAGACCGGCAGCGCGGTCTACACCCCGGGCGGGCGCATCCACGCGATTGGCGCGGGTTGTCTCATTCTCGAGGTTCAGCAGAACTCGAACACCACCTACCGCCTCTATGATTTCGGGAGGGTGGGGGCGGATGGCAAGCCGCGCGAGCTGCACATCGAGCAGGCCCTGAACGTCATCGACTGGGGCAACACCGGGGACCCGCTCTGCAAGCCTGCGGAGCTGCCCGCCGCAGAGGGCAACCGCCGGGAAGAAGTGCTCAACACCCCCTACTTCCGCATGGAGCGCCTGCTCCTCGCCGGCGAGCAGCCCATGACCCTGGGCGGGGGCAGCTTCGTCGGGCTGTTCGTCGCCCGGGGTGGCCTGCGGGTTGACTGGGAAGGACAGAGCCTCCTTTTTGGTCCGGGCCGCAGCGTCCTGCTTCCGGCCTCGGTAGGCGCCGTCGTGCTCGCTCCGGAGGGGGAAGGCACCGAGCTGCTCACCTACACGCTGCCCGGCTGAACTTCCCCTGTTTCGCGGATTGATTTTTAGCGTCTGCGGTGGATAATGATGCCTCTTTAATGGATTTCCCTATTGCCGAAGGCCTTCGGTTTGTGGTTTCCATGGACGCTCAATTTTGATCTTTCAACCCGACAGGAGCAGGCATGCGCATTGAAAAGGATTCTTTTGGCGAGCTGGAGATACCCGACGAGGCCTACTACGGCGTGACCAGCCTGCGGTCCCGTGAAAATTTCAATGTGGCGGGAGAGCGTCTGCCCCTCGAAATCACCTACGGCATGGTCAAGCTCAAGTGGGCCTGCGCGGTGGCGAACCACAAGCTGGGCCTGCTCGCGGCCGACAAGGCCGGCGCGATCGAGGCGGCGTGCCGCCTCGCCCTCGAGGGCAAGGCCAACGACCACTTCATCGTGGACACCTTCCAGGCCGGTTCGGGCACCTCCTCCAACATGAACACCAACGAGGTGCTGGCCAACCTCGCCGCCGAGCAGCTCGGCGGCAAGCGCGGCGACCGCGGCCTGGTCCACCCCAACGACGACGTCAACAAGGGCCAGTCCACCAACAACATCTTCCCCAGCGGCATCAAGGTCGCCTGCGTGGATCTCTCCAAGAAGCTCAAGCCCGCGCTCCAGCACCTCGCCTCCGCGCTCCGCGCCAAGGCCGAGGAGTTCAAGGATGTCATCAAGAGCGGACGCACCCACCTGCAGGATGCAGTTCCCGTGACGATGGGGCAGGAGTTCAGCGCCTACGCCCGTTCGATTGAAAAGGACATCCTGCGTCTCGACGAGGCGGTACACCACATTCTCGAGCTGGGCGTGGGCGGCAACGCGGTGGGCACCGGCGTGAATACCAAGGCTGAGTTCCGGCCCGAGATCATGAAGGCGCTCGGCGCGATCACCGGCGACGCCTACCGCGTGGCCGAGGATGGCCTCGAATGCACCCAGTTCCTCACCGATCTTGGCCAGTTTTCCGCAGTGCTGCGCCTCATTGCCAGCGACATCACCAAGATCTGCAACGACCTGCGCCTGATGGCCTCCGGTCCCAACACCGGCATGGCCGAGATCGTCCTGCCGCCGGTCGAGCCGGGTTCGTCCATCATGCCGGGCAAGATCAATCCGAGCATCTGCGAGGCCTCGAACATGGCCTGCATCCAGGTGATGGGCAACGACCACGCGGTGCAGGTAGCGGTGAGCCTGGGCCAGCTCGAACTCAACACCCACATGCCGGTGATCGGGGCCAACCTGGTCAAGTCGATGAACATCCTCGAGCGCTGCTGCCGCAGCCTCGCCGACAAATGCATCGTGGGCATCAAGGTGGACCGCGAGCGCTGCTACAGCTACTTCGAGAACAGCGGCGGCCTCGGCACCGTGCTCAATCCCAAGCTGGGCTACGACCGGGTATCCGAGCTGGTCAAGGAATCGCTCAAGTCGAAGAAGACCGCCCGCCAGCTCGTCGTCGAGAAGGGGATCATGACCGACGCCGATTTCGACAAGCTCGTTCAGAAATGCACCGGGCCCAATCTGAACTGATCCCCCACCCACAGGAAATCAAGGAAGTCCCTATGCCGAAGAACAACCCATTCAAAACCACCGTAGGCCGCAAGCTGGTCATGGCGGTGTCGGGCATCTTCCTGATGCTCTTCCTCGTCGTGCACCTGGCCGGCAACCTCACCATGCTCTTCCCGGACGGGGGCGAGATGTTCAACGCCTACGCCCACAAGCTGGAGAGCATGGGCGTCCTGCTCTACGTAGCCGAGGCGGGCCTGCTGGCGATCTTCCTGTTCCATGTGATTTCCGCCTTCCAGGTGTACGCCGAGAAGAAGCGGGCGACCAAGGGCGGGCGCTACGCGGTGGAGGCCTCCAAGGGTGGCCCCAGCAAGAAGTCGGTAGCCTCCCGCTCGATGATCTACACCGGCATCATCCTCCTGCTGTTCATCCCGCTGCACATCTGGATGTTCAAGTTCAACGCGGGGAGCCCCATCCCCACGACCGAGGTCGGGGGCAAGGAGGTCAAGGACCTGTTCCAGGTAGTCGTCCAGGCCTTCTCGAATCCGGCGATCGCCTTCGGCTACACCGCGGTAATGCTGCTCCTCGGCTTCCACCTCCGCCACGGCTTCTGGAGCGCACTGCAGTCTATCGGCGCGATGAACCCGCGCTGGAGCCCGCTGATCTATACCCTCGGACTGGTTTTCGCTTTGCTCATGGCGGGCGGATTCCTCTTCCTGCCCTTGTACTTTTTCTTCTCCTGCGGCGAAGCCTGCGCCGCGGAGATCGGAGGTGGAATGTGAGCGTATCCCCGAACATCATTCTCGATTCGAAAATTCCCGCCGGCCCGGTGCAGGACAAGTGGTCCACGCACAAGGCATCGATGAAGCTGGTCAATCCCGCCAACAAGCGCAAGTACACCGTCATCGTGGTGGGCACGGGCCTGGCCGGCGGCGCGGCCGCGGCCTCGCTCGGCGAGCTGGGCTACAACGTGCTGAACTTCTGCATCCAGGACTCCCCCCGCCGGGCCCACAGCGTGGCGGCCCAGGGCGGCATCAATGCCGCGAAGAACTACCAGAACGACGGCGACAGCGTGTGGCGCCTGTTCTACGACACGGTCAAGGGCGGCGACTACCGCGCCCGCGAGGCCAATGTCTACCGCCTCGCCGAGGTCAGCGCCAACATCATCGATCAGAGCGTCGCGGCTGGCGTACCCTTTGCCCGCGAGTATGGCGGCACCCTGGCCAACCGCTCCTTCGGCGGCGCCCAGGTGTCCCGCACCTTCTACGCCCGCGGCCAGACCGGCCAGCAGCT
>CBFGVE010000294.1:0-4305 GCA_965651915.1 uncultured bacterium | reverse complement strand
AATGCCTGCGCGTCGGCCAGGATCTGCTCGGCCTGGGCCTCGCCGCGGCCCTGCACGGCGTAGCCGCCTAGCCCGCGCACGCTCTGTGGCAGCAGGCCAACGTGCCCCATGACCGGGATGCCGTTGGCGACCAGCGCCCGAACGACCGGGGCGCGGAACGCCCCGCCTTCGATCTTCACCGCGTGGGCTCCGCCCTCCTTGAGAAAGCGGCCCGCGTTGTCGACCGCCTGGGCCTCGGATACCTGGTAGCTGAGGAAAGGCATGTCGCCGACGACCAGCGCGCGGCCCGCGCCGCGGGCGACCGCGCGGGTGTGGTGCAGCATTTCGTCGATCGTCACGGGCAGGGTGTCGGGATAGCCGAGCACGGTCATGGCGAGTGAATCGCCGACCAGGAGAATGGGGATGCCGGCCTCGTCGAGCAGGCGGGCGGTGGCGTAGTCGTAGGCGGTGAGCACGGCGAGGCGTTGCCGTCCCTTGGCTTCGCGGACGCTGCGGATGGTCCATTGGTCGTTGCGCATGGGGGTTCTCCTGTCACCAGTCGGTGGCGAACGGGGTGACCGCCTCGCCTGGGGGCAGGGCGGCGAGCACCTCGGCGACCCGGCGGTCGAGGCCGGGCAGCCGGAGCTGGGGGCGTACATCGGCGAGGGGCTGGACGACGAAGCGGCGGAGAGCCCAGCGCGGATGGGGAATGCTGAGTCCGGCGCTGCCGATGCAGGCGTCTCCGGCGTAGAGGATGTCCACATCGATGTGGCGCGGGGCGTTGCGGTCGCTGCCGCGTTCGCGGCCCATGCCGTATTCGATGTCGTGGAGGCGCTGGAGCCAGGCCTCGGGGGGCTCGGGGCTCGCGACGACGAGCACGGCGTTGAGAAAGGCGAGGTGGGCGAACTCGGGCTTCACGCCCACCGGTTCGGTCTCGTAGACCGGCGAGGCGGCGAGCAGCCGGGCTCCGGGCGCGGCGAGCAGGGCCTGGCGGGCGGCCGAGAGATTGGCGAGCCGGTCGCCGAGGTTGCTGCCGAGGCTGAAGCCGTACTCGATGGCTGGCGGGGAGGCGCTCACAGGCCGAGCACGTCGCGCATGCTGTAGAGGCCGGACGGGCGGCCCGCCGCCCAGCGGGCGGCGCGCAGCGCCCCGATGGCGAAGGTGTCGCGGCTGGTGGCGCGGTGCGAAAGCTCCACGCTCTCGCCCTCGGCGGCGAAGATGACGGTATGGTCGCCGATGAAGTCGCCGCCGCGCACGGCGTGGAAGCCGATCTCCTTCACCGGGCGGTCGCCGGGCTCCATGCCTTCGCGGCCGTGGCGGGCGACCTCGGCGAGATCCCATTCGAGGCCCTCGGCGGCGGCTTGGCCGAGACCGAGCGCGGTGCCGCTGGGAGAGTCCTTCTTGCGGCGGTGGTGGCGCTCGACGATTTCCACGTCGTAGCCGCGGTCCTTGAGGGCGCGGGCGGCCTGGGTCACCAGGGTGCAGAGCAGGTTCACGCCGAGACTCATGTTGGGGGCCATGACGACGGGGATGCGCCGGGCGGCCTCCTCGATCTCGGCGAGTTCCTCGGGGCTCAGGCCGGTGGTGCCCACGACCAGCGCCTTGCCGTGCGCGGCGAGGATGCGGGCGTGCTGGGCGGTCGCGCTGTGGTGGCTGAAGTCGATGAAGGCCTCGGCCTGGGCGCAGGCGGCTTCGAGGCTGTCGCCGAGCGGAACATTCGCGGGCGCGGTTCCGGACAGCACGCCGGCGTCGAGCCCGGTGTCGGCCAGCCCGGCCCGGTCCACGGCGGCGGCGAGGCGAAGGCCCTCGACCCGGCCCTCCTGGAGGCAGCGGATCAGCGTTCGGCCCATGCGGCCGGCCGCGCCGACGATGCAGGTAGGAATGGCGTGGGACACGGCGGGCTCCGGGTTAGATCAGTCCGCACTCGCGGAGGGTGGCTTCGAGGGTGGCGCGGGCGGCGGGGGCCATCTCGCAGAGGGGAAGGCGGAAGCACTCCTCGACCCGGCCCATGAGGGCGAGAGCAGTTTTCACCGGCACCGGGTTGGTGTCGATGAACAGGTCGGTCATGAGCCGGTGGTAGCGGTCGTGCAGGGCGCGGGCTTCGGCCCAGCGGCCGGCCAGCGCGTGGGCGACGAGATCGGACATCGGCCCGGGGATCACATTCGAGGCGACACTGATCACGCCGCGCGCCCCCAGCGCCATCATGGGCAGGGTGAGCGCGTCGTCGCCCGAGAGCACGGCGATGTCGCAGTGGCGGCGGTAGAGGCTCACGCGGTTGACGTCGCCGCCGGCCTCCTTGATCGCGACGATGTTGGGGTGCTTGGCCAGCTCGGCCACGGTGGCGACCTCGATCGCCAGCGCGGTGCGGCCGGGGACGTTGTAGAGCACGACCGGCAGGCCAACGTCGGCCACCGCCTGGAAGTGGCGGACCAGGCCGCGCTGGCTGGGCTTGTTGTAGTAGGGGGTGACCTGGAGGGTGCCGTCCACGCCCATCTCCTTGGCGTGGCGGGTAAGCATGAGGGCCTCCTCGGTGGAGTTGCCTCCGGTGCCGGCGATCACCTTGACCCGGCCGCGCGCGGTTTCGGCGGCGGTCTCGATGACTTTGTCGTGCTCGGCGTAGTCGAGGGTGGGCGACTCGCCGGTCGTGCCCACGGGCACGACGCCCTGCACCCCGTTTTCGATCTGGAACTCGATCAGGTCGCGGAGGCGTCCGTAATCGACCGATCCGTCCTTCTGGAAGGGGGTCACAATGGCCGTAAACACACCGTCGAACATGGAAGCATCTCCTGGGATTCGGTAAAGCTAGACAGCATAACGCCTCGGGCCGCGCGGGCGAAACCCTTTTTTTGGATGGAGCCGCGAAAACCGGGGCGTGGGAAGCGTTCCGCCGGGTCCGGGCCTTGGAACTTTTTCCGGCCCAGGGTTCCGAACCTTGGAACCCTGGGCGGAGGCCCGGCCCCCCGCGTTTGACAAGCTCAAAGGGCCTGTGGGATACTCTTCCTATGCATCCACGCGATACAGAAGCCACCATGGCAGAGGCCCGAGCGGTGTTCGATGCGTTCCCTTCGGTGGTGCTGGCCTACATTTTCGGGTCGGTGTCCGCCGGTCGCGCCGGACCGCTCAGCGATATCGATTTCGCCTTTCTGCTGGATCAAGGAGCGAATCCCGACAATGCGGGGGAACTGCAGGATGCTCTGTGCCGCCGTCTGCATACCGACCGGTTCGACCTGGTCGATTTGCGCAAAGCGAATTCAGCGGTGGCCTACGAGGTCATCCGTACTGGAACGCGCCTCCTTTGCCGCGACGAGAGCGTGCGGCAGAACTTCGAATCCCAGACGGTCCTCCGCTACCTGGACTTCCAGCCCATCCGCGAGCAGATGCATCGCATCCACCGCCGGCACATCCTCAAATCCGCCTAGCCCATGGTTGCCGACGTCCATACCGTGAGAGACCGATGCGCCCGCATTAGGGAATAGGTGAAAGACCTGCGGAACCTGTCCCAGATCGACCTGCCCGCGTTCACCATGAACCGCGAGCGCCAGTATGCGGTCCTGCATGCCCTCCAGCTCGCCATTGAAGCCGCCATAGAGATCGGTACCCACATCTGCTCTTCGGATTCCCTAGGGGTTCCCGGAAGCTACGCCGAGACCTTCGATGTCCTGCAGCGAAATGGGATTGTAGGCGCGAATTTGGCGACCCGGCTGCGCGGAATGGCCCGCTTCCGCAACCGCATCGTGCATATCTATTGGGAAGTGGATCTCGGAGAGGTCCACGCGATTTTGCAGAACCGCCTAGGCGACTTCGAGGAGTACCTGGCGGCGGTGGAGCGCTATCTGGAGCCAGCCTGAGCGCCTACCACGCGGGGAAGACCTCGTCCTTCACCAGTTCCTCGACCGGCTGGCGGCGGCGGACGATCTCGTGGCGGGCGCCATCCACCATCACCTCGGCGGGGAGCCCGCGGCTGTTGTAGTTCGAGGCCATGACGAAGCCGTAGGCCCCCGCGCTCTTCACCGCCAGCAGGTCGCCCGGCGCCACGGCGGGCAGGTCGCGGTTGGCGGCGAAGAAGTCGCCCGACTCGCAGATTGGCCCGACCACGTCGCCGTGGAGCGTCGCCTCGGTCGCGCGCACGGCGACGATGTCGTGGTGCGCCTCGTAGAGCGCGGGGCGGATGAGGTCGTTCATCGCCGCGTCGATCACGATGAATTTCTTGAAGGGGTTTTCCTTGATGTACTCGACGCGGGTGACGAGGACGCCGGCGTTCCCGGTGAGGAAGCGCCCCGGCTCCAGGCCCACTTTTAGCCCGATCTCCCGCAGGTGCGGCAGCAC
>CBFGVE010000293.1:0-4306 GCA_965651915.1 uncultured bacterium | reverse complement strand
GCTGGCGAAGCCTTTCGGGCCGTGAAGGCGGCGGGCCAAACGAACCAACCATGACCCGGACGGCGAAGCAGGGCAGGATGCCACGATGACACTACCCTCAACCGATCCTTCCAGCCTATCGGGATCCCGCCTACTGGTACTTGACGACGACTATTCCGTACGCCGCCTGGTACAGTCGGCCCTCCGTCGCTGGGGCTGCGAGGTGGAAACGGCCTCGAACGGACGCGAAGGCCTCCAGATCATGCTGAGGAAAGACTTCGACGTGCTGGTGGTCGACATCCGCATGACCGGCATGGATGGACTCGCCTTCATCCAGGAAGCCCGAAAAATATGGCCCTGGCTGGGCATCGTGATCATCACCGGCTACGCCGACGAGGCCATCCGCCAGCGCGCGGCCGACCTGATGGTGAATCGAATCCTTGAGAAGCCGCTCGTCCTGGAAGACCTTCGCCATAATATTCTCGATGAATTCCGGGACAAGCTCGCCCGCATCGAGGCCCTGCCCAAGCTCCCCCTCGACAAGATCCGCTACCAGCTCGGCATTCTGCGCCACCTGGTCGAAACCGCCATCGGTGGGGGCAATCTGGCGGAGGCGCTGAGGCTTCTGGGCCAGGGACTGGCCGGCTTCCTCCCTTCCGACATCATCGGCCTGCTCGCAATTGAAGGCGAAGACCGCCTCATCATGCTCAATGCCCAGAGACCCCTAACCTCCTCCGTCTACCAGGACGTGCGGGATGACATGACCTTTCGCTACGAGGCACTCACCGGGCAGCCCCTCCATCCCGAATCCACCCGTATCGAGCACGAAGGCCCCCCCATGGCCGGCGGAGAGAGCGGGGAGATGCGCGTGCTCAGCACCTTCTCCGTACCCATTCTATCCGGGGACACCCTGCACGGCATGATCACGCTGGCCTCCACCAGTGCCGATGCCTACTCCGCCGCCGACATCACTTTTCTCTACCATGCCGCCAATCAGTTTTCCGCCGTGCTTTTCGCTCTGGGCCGGATGAAGGAGCTTGCGGTCCGGGACAGCCTGACCGGACTCTACAACAAGCGACAGTGGAATACCGAATTCAAGCAGGCTTGGGACCTCTCGGTACGCTACGACAACCCCGTCAGCGTCGTCGTCATCGACATCGACCACTTCAAGGAGCTGAACGACGAGCATGGACACCTGGTGGGCGACCAGCTTCTGCGGGAGTTTGCGGGTCTTCTCGACAAGGTGGCGCGCGCCTCCGACATCCCGGGACGCTTCGGCGGCGATGAATTCGTGGTCCTGCTCCCCCAGACCGAAACCGCCGACGCCCGGGCCTTCGGCGAGCGCTTCTCCCATGCCGTGCGCAACAGCATTTTCTGCAGCCCCGGCACCAATCTCCGGATCACCTGCTCGGTGGGGGTCGCCAACAGCAGAAATGCAGCCCATCCCAAGAATCCCGAGGCCTTGCTCGAGCAGGCCGACCAGGCGCTCTACGTTTCAAAGCGCGCCGGGCGCAACCGCATGACCGTATGGTCTCCATCCATCGCCTCGTTGGAGCCCCACGATCAGGAAGATCGAACCTCAACCGTGGATCAGGCTGAACCCAGCGCGCGACCGTTGCGCGGACACATCCTGATCGTAGACGACGAGTCCAGCATCTGCCGGCTGGTTAAACGCATGCTCGAACGCGAAATGTACAGTGTCGACTACGAGACCACCGCCAAGGCGGCCCTACAGAGGATCGCAGGCGGTCGGAAGTACAACCTCGCCCTGATCGATCTCCAGCTCGCCGACGAAAGCGGGCTGGACCTGCTCCAGGAAGTTCATGCGATAGACTCTAACCTGATCAAAATCATCATTTCCGGCCACGCCACGGTAGACAACGCAATCGCCAGCCTTCGTTTCGGAGCCTACGACTTCATCGAGAAACCGATCATCCGAGAACAGCTCATTGCGGTGATCGAGCGCGCCCTGGACTTCCACCGCCTCACGATTGAGAACGAGCGCTACCAGCTCTATCTCGAAGAAATGGTGCAGCAGAAAAATACCGCGCTGACCAAGGCCTACGACGAAATCCGCCGATCTTATGATTTTACCCTTGAGGCCATGGTCCGCATGCTCGACGCCCGTGAAAAGGCTACCGGCCAGCATAGCGTGCGGGTACGGGAATTCGCCCTTACCCTAGCCCGCGCGATGGATCTGCAGTCCGCAGAACTGGACGACATTGCCCGCGGCGCCTTGCTACACGATATCGGAAAGATTTCCATTCCCGACGCCATCCTGCTCAAGGCAGGTCCGCTCGACGACGACGAGTGGAAGGTGATGAAAAGCCACGTGCAGACCGGCTACGACCTGATCAAATCCAGCGACTATCTCGCCACCTCAGCAGACATCGTTCTTTCCCACCACGAGAAGTTCGATGGAAGCGGCTATCCGCGCGGGCTGCGGGGAAGCGATATCTGCCTTGGGGCGCGCATCTTCGCGGTAGTGGACGCCTACGACGCCATGCGTTCAGAACGCGTCTACCGCAGCGCGATGTCGCTGGACTCGGTCGTACAGGAGATCCGCCGTTGTAGCGGCACCCATTTCGACCCTGAAGTGGTAGAGATTTTCACCAAGTGCCTCCCCGAACTGGAGCGGATTGGCGCATGGGAGCAGGCCTCAAAAGAGAAATAGACCCCGCCGTTCAAAATTATTGCCGATTGTGACCCGAGCCCTTACCCTGACGCGAAAAGGATTTCGAGTATGAGCCGCTGCTTAGTTACCGGTTGCGCAGGATTTATTGGATCCCATCTCTCGGAGGCGCTTCTCGCCGAAGGCCACGAGGTGGTGGGTGTAGACGCATTCATCCCCTACTATCCGCGTCCGATCAAGGAGAGCAACCTGGCCGGGTTGCGCCAGAATCCGCGCTTCGCGTTTCACGAGGCCGACCGGCGCACCGCCGAGCTGCATGGCCTCGCCTGCGGAGCCGACGTGATCTTTCACGAGGCCGCCATGCCCGGACTGGTGAAGAGCTGGACCGATTTCCCACTCTACTCAACCTGCAACGAGCTGGCGACGCTCCGGCTCCTCGAAGCCGCCCGCGACGAGCAGGTCAAGCAGTTCATCTACATCTCTACCTCCAGCGTCTACGGTAAAGAGGCAACCGGTGCCGAGGACTCGCCCCTCCAGCCCTTCTCTCCCTACGGTATAACCAAACTGGCCTCGGAGCAGCTCTGCCGGGCGTTCGAGGCAAACTTCGGATTGCCCATTACCATTCTACGCTACTTCTCGGTCTACGGCCCCCGCCAGCGCCCCGACATGGCCTACCACATCCTGATCCGCAAGCTGATCGAAGGAAATTCCTTCCCGCTGTTCGGCGATGGAGAGCAAAGCCGCAGCAACACCTATGTGAAGGACTGCGTGCGCGCCACACTGCTCGCGTTCCAGCAGCGGGAAAAAGCGCTGGGGCAAGTCTTCAACATCGGCGGCGGCGAAGTCGTAAGCCTCAACCAAGTAATCAGCATTATCGAGGAACTTACAGGAAAAACAGCAAAGATCGACCGCCAGCCCGCCCGCGTCGGCGACCAGCGCCACACTGCGGCTGACATCGCTAAAGCCCGCCGGGTACTTGGCTACGAGCCTGCTGTGGGCGTCCGCGAGGGCCTAGCCTCCGAAGTGGAATGGGTCCGTCAGTTGATCAACGCGCCTGCCGTCTGATCCATAAACCACTCCGAAGCGGGAAAGGCCGCCGCCGGGTAGCGGTGTGCTGCGGCGGCAGGTTCCCCCAGAATCTCGGCCACGATGCCCGCCTTGGCCTTCCCGGACACCAGGAACCACAGGTGGTCCGCCGCGCGTAGCTGGGCCGCGCTCATAGTGATCCGAAGCTGCCCGGTTTCCGGGTGTCGGGCAACGTAGCAGAGCCCCTCCTGCCGGTCCATGGAGCCGAGCTGGTCGGGAAAAATCGATGCAGTGTGCCCATCGGTGCCCACCCCTTGAATCGCCAAGTCCAGCGAGGGGATACCAAAATCGCCCGGAGGCACCAGTTCCCGAAGCAGTGCCCCGTAGCGCACCGCAGCCTCGTCCGGAAGGTCTCCATCCCGATACATAGCATGAATGCGGTCCGCCGGGACGCCCAGCGGATGCAGCAACTCGATCGCGGTGTTGTCGAGACGCACGAAGACCGTGGTCACGCCATGGGCCGGCTGGTCCTTGGCGGCCGAGACGGTGGCGCCGAAGGTGTTCCGGTACAGGTTCGCCGCTGCCTCGATGTCGGGGACGACGATGGCCACGTGGTTGAGGCGTCCGATCATCGGCTCTTTGTCTCCTCACGATGGGGCCGGACCCGCA
>CBFGVE010000292.1:0-4307 GCA_965651915.1 uncultured bacterium | reverse complement strand
GACCAAGATTTACAAATCGCTAAGTCCACATATGGAGAAAAAAGAAGATGAAGCAGAACCAGAAAAAGTAGCAACTTTGAAAGCAATCGTGAGGAAGCAGGACATGAAGATTTTATTCTTGCCTCGCGAATGATTCTCCTTATGGTGGAGCCCCATCAATCAAGGAGCCTATCTGTGAATGTGACGATTAAACGAATTGGCGTGGTGCGTGCAGGAAGTGTCGCAGGCCTGGTGTATGCCTGCATTGCGGTGTTGATCCTGCCATTTTTTCTGTATGCGGCGGCGGGTAGTGGAGAGGGCATTGCCGCCACGCTTCTTACCCTGGTGCTCTATCCCATACTCGGATTCTTCGGGGGCATGCTTGCCGCTGCCATCTACAATCTTGTCGCCGGTTGGACCGGCGGCATCGAGCTTGTCCTTAGCAATGGATATGGGCGCCACTAGAACCCTGAATCTACCGGGCGAGATAGCGGGAAAGCAATTCTACGACGTGCAGGGGGCGGAAGGGGCTGAGGTCTTCGATCTGGTGGCGGCAGGAAAATCCGTTGGCCACCACCACGGTGTCGGAGCCGCAGCGCCCCAGTGCCGGCAGCAGGCGATCCTGGGCGATTTTCACCGATACATCGTAGTGCTCGCGCTCGTAGCCGAAGGAGCCGGCCATGCCGCAGCAGCCGGCTTTGCTGTCGCTCACCTCCACGCCCGGTAGGCGGGCAAGCAGCTCCAGGGTATCCGGGCCTTGCTCCAGCGCCTTCTGGTGACAGTGGGTGTGGACGAGCACCTTCAAGGCCGGGTCCGCAGTCCTGAAGCTAAGCTCGAAACGTCCAGTCGCGAGGCCCTGGTTGAGAAAGGCGTCGATCATCTGTGCCTGGCCGGCGACCAGCGATCCGAGCGTTTCGTCGTCGATGAGGTCGGGCAGGTCGTCTTTGACCGCCGAGTAGCAGCTCGGCTCGCAGAACAAGATGGGGAGGCCGCGTTCGGCATAGGGCCGCAGCGCGTGGAAGAGCATGGTGCCCTCGGTTTTGGCCCGGTGGAGAAAGCCCCGCGATATCGCAACACGCTGGCTGTCGCCGGGGCGATCGAGCAGAACCTCGAACCCGGCGGCTTCCAGCACCCGGATGGCCGCCTGCCCGACTTCGGGGCGATGGTACTCCATGCTGCTGTCGCTGTAGAGAACGACCTGGGGTCGCTCACCTTTTGGACTCGACCTATGCCGTGCCGCCCAGCGGCTGAGCGGTTCGCGGACATAGCGGGGCAGCGCGCGGCGGAGGTCCAGTCCGAAGACGGCTTCCAGCAGCAGGCGTGCCGGCGTCGCCGACAAAAGCCGGTTATAGAATCCAGCCAGTAGTCCGGAACATCGGGCCGCCGCCTGTGGATGGCTGGCGAAAAAGTGGTCGCGCAGCGAGCCGCCGCCCATGGCCATGTGCTGGTACTGGAGGTATTCCGCCTTGAGCCGGGCCATATCGACCCCGTTCGGGCATTCGCGCTTGCAGGCTTTGCAGGAAAGGCAGAGGTCCAGCGCGGCGGGAAGCTCTTCTTCGTCCAGACCCCACTCGCCAAGCTGTCCGGTGAGGGCAAGGCGCAAGGCGTTGGCCCGTCCGCGGGTGGAATGCACTTCGTCTCGGGTGGCCCGGTAGGAGGGACACATGGTTCCGGACAGGGTTCTGCGGCAGGCACCCACGCCCGTACATTGCTCCACGGCCCGTAGCAAGCCGCCCTGGTCCCGGTAGTGGTATAGCGTGCGGTAGTCCTCTATGTGATAGTGATCGCCGTAGCGCAGATTTTCCTTCCTTGAAAGCGGTCGGGTGATTTTTCCGGGATTGAGCAAATTGCCCGGATCGAAGAGCTGCTTAATCTCCTGGAACACCCCATACAGCGTTTCACCAAAAAACCGGGCGTTGAACTCCCCGCGGATGATGCCGTCGCCATGCTCCCCGCTCCACGAGCCCCCATGCCGGAGGACAATCTCGAATACCTCGTCCTGAATCGCCAGCATCTGCTGCACTTCCGCGGGCTGGTGAAGATCGTGCAAAGGGCGGAGGTGTAGGAGTCCGACACTGGCATGGCCATACAGCGATACCGGTTGGCCGTGGCGCTCGCAAACCGCCAGCACCTCTTCGATGTAGTCCGGGAGGTGTTCCGGCGGCACCGCTGCATCCTCGATGTAGGGCGTGGGCTTTCGCGCCCCCCGCACATCGGCCATGAAACCGAGGGCATTGCTGCGCAACGCCCATGCAGCCGCGATCTCATCCTTGTCCGTGGCGAGCCGGATCCCGGCGGCGAGCTGGAGGACGGCTGGGTCGCGTTCCAGGGCGGAGACCGCCTGGTGCACCTCGCCGGCATCGTCGCCTTGAAATTCCACGAGAAGCAGTCCTCCGAGGCCATTTCCAAGGAAGCTGTGCAGCTCGCCGAGCCAAGCCCGCTCTTCAGCGAGGCGCAGGATGGTTCCGTCAAGCAGTTCCACCGCCGATGGACGGTGCGCGGAAATGGGGGCTACAGCCCGTAGGCAGTCGCCCATACGCGCAAAAGGAATGAGGGCGAGCGCAGAGCAGGCGGGCAGCGGTTCGAGCCGGAGCTTTGCGGAGAGAATAAAGCCCAGGGTACCCTCGCTTCCGGCGATCAGTTTGGCCAGGTTCATAGGGCCAGCGGCGAGCAGCGCGTCGAGGGAGTATCCGCCGGAACGGCGCAGCACCTTAGGAAAGCGGGCTTCGATTTCGCTTTGGTGCTGCTCGACCAATTCGCGCGTCCGGCGGTGGATCTCCCCCACCCTCCCCGGCATGGCTTCATGCTCCGAATAGATGGAAGGATCGAGCGGACTCAGGGTGAACACTTCACCGGTTGGCAAGGCCACCTCGACTTCGAGCAGGTGGTCGATCGTCATCCCGTAGCGGGCGGACCGCATGCCAGCCGAGTTGCTGGAGATCATGCCGCCGATCGTGGCGCGGTCGCTGGTTGCGGGGTCGGGAGCGAAATGGAGGCGGTGAGCGGCAAGCTCGGCATTCAGTTCGTCCCGCACGAGCCCGGGCTCTACGCGTACCCACTGCTCCTGCGGGTTCACTTCGAGGATGCGCCGCAGATGCTTGGATGTATCGATCACTACAGCGGCGTTGACTGTTTGGCCGGTAAGGCTGGTTCCACCGCCGCGTGCGAGAATCGGTACGCCCGCTTTCCCACAGGCCTGCACGGCGCGTACTGCATCGTCCCGGTCCAGGGGCAGGACCACTGCCCGGGGAAAGATCTGATATATCCCGGCATCCGTGGCGTAGGCTCCCAGCGAAACCGGATCGGACAGCAGCTCTCCCTTCACCTCGCTTCCTAGCAAGGCGCGTACATGGCTGGATTGAGCGGCAGGATCCGTCATGGTGGCGTGCTTGTGCAGGCTCTACTTCGCCAACAGGGAGCGCAATTCGGTCGCGGCACGGGCGAACTGGCTGAAGGCCTGGTCGAGAGTAGCGCGATCGAGCAGGTCCACGCCGGCGGCTCTGATGAGGTCGAGCGGCTCGGCCGACCCGCCCGCCTTCAGCAGGTCGAGATAGGCTTCCCGGGCCGCGACATCGCCATTGGCGATGCGCGACGTGAAAATTTCGGCCGCGCAGAAGCTGGTGGCGTACTTGTAGACGTAGAAGTTGTAGTAGAAGTGGGGAATACGCGCCCACTCGATGCCGATACGGCGGTCGTCGCTCATGGCTTCGCCGAAATAGCGCTGGCACAAGCCCAGGTAGTGGTGGCTTAGGGTGTCGGCGGTCAGCGGCTGGCCCTCGGATTGCTGAAGGTGAATGTCGCGCTCGAACTCGGCGAACATCGTCTGGCGGAAGACCGTCCCCTTGAAGCTGTCGCAGTAGTGGTCGAGCAGATAGGCCCGCTGCATGGGGTCCGAGGTTTTTCCCAGCAGATAGCGGAGCAGAAGGGCCTCATTGAGGGTGGAGGGAATCTCGGCGATCAGGATCGGATAGTGGGAAAGCCAGGGAGGCTGTGTATGGCGGGCGAGCCAGGAGTGCATGGAATGTCCCAACTCGTGAGCCAGCGTGAACGCGTCATCCAGGGTGTCCTGGTAGTTCATCAGCACAAACGGCAGGCTGTCGTAGCAGCCCGATGAATAGGCCCCCGATCGCTTTCCGCGGTTCTCGTATACATCGATCCACCCATTGGCGAACGCGCTTTTCAGCACGTCCACGTATTCCTCGCCCAGCGGGGCGCAGGCCTCGATGATCCACTCGCAGGCTTGGGTGTAGGGAACCTCCATCTTCACGTCGGGCGCGAGCGGGACGTAGACGTCGTAGAACTCCAGCTTTTCGAGCCCGAGCACTCGT
>CBFGVE010000291.1:0-4319 GCA_965651915.1 uncultured bacterium | reverse complement strand
GAAGCCCTGGAGTCGGCCGCCGCCGAAGTTGCGAAGCGAGCGGATTCTTCGGGCCGCACCTCGCTGCTTATCGAGTTTATTGCCGAAGGAGACGTGGCCCGGGTCGTCTTCGGCCAGCCCTCCGTACGCCGCAATCAAGAGGGGCTTTTCTTGGAGGCCATCGACCCGCTTCGGGCGATCGAGCTTCCGGCAAGCTATATCCAGGTCAACCAGGAACGCATTCTGGCCGACTCCTTTGGCCGCGAGGCCGCCGCCGCGATAAAGACCCTCGCCCGGTTCCGGGGCCCGCTGGAGGCCACGCCATGAACGGGGATCCCGCGACGCCGCTCTACACCCGCCGCCAGCGCGCGGTGGCCCTGCTGTTCGGATTGCTATGCCATACCGCCTTCGCCGCCGCCATCGCCGCCATGGCCCTGTCGCTGTTCCGGGGGTTGACCCTGGGGCTTGGCCGCTTGACCGGCGCCTCAGCCTGGCTGGCCAATTTCGCGCTGCTGGCCTCCTTTCCCTTGGTCCATACCTGGCTGCTATCCAAGCCGGGCCGCGTCTTCCTGGCTCGCTTTACCCCGATGGGCCTGGGCCGCGAGCTGTACACCACCACCTTCGCCCTGGTCACCGCGCTTCATCTGCTCGCGGTGTTTTTGCTCTGGTCGCCAACCGGCCATGTTCTAGGCCGCATCGAGGGACCTGGCTTTTGGGCGGTACTTATTTTTGCTGCCGGTGCCTGGCTGCTGCTGGCTCGTGCAATGTCCGAGGCGCAGCTTGGCGTTCAGACCGGTGCGCTGGGATGGTGGTCGGTCTGGCGCAACCGGAAACCTGTCTACCAGCGCTTCCCTACTTCGGGTCTCCACGGCCTCGTTCGCCAGCCTATCTATATCGCCTTTGCCATGCTGCTGTGGCTGACTTCGGTGTGGACCGCTGATGAGCTGGTACTGGCCGGAATGTGGACGATGTACTGCATCGGTGGCTCAGCCCGAAAGGAACGGCGCTATCTTGGCTACTACGGCGACCTATTCCGCAGCTACCAGTCTCTGGTCCCGTTCTGGATTCCCCGGTTGCGCCTTCGGCGGCGCGTGGAGGCATCTGGCTCCGCCGGGGTGGCTTCGGCCGATTTCGATGTGGTAGTCGTCGGTGCCGGCCCCGTGGGCCTGCTGCTCGCGCTTGAGCTGGCGGCTGCACATCGCCGGGTGCTGGTGGTGGAGAAGCGGTGCGATCCCCCAAGCTGGTCCATGGCCATCGGCATCACCCCGCCGTCGCTGGCGATCCTGCGGCGCCATGCACTCGACGAGGAGTTTGTCCGCAAGGGACTTCCGGTTCGGCACGCTGCGGTATCCGAGAATGGTCGAGGTCTGGGCGAAGTGAGGTTCGACCGACTTCCCTCCGCCCACCCCTTCATACTCGTCCTTCCTCAATCCGAAACGGTGCGGATCCTTCGCCGCCGGGTCGAGGATTCTGCACAGGTCAGCCTCTCCGATGGCGTTGAATTTGTCGGATACGAGGAGCACGCCGACCACGTGCACCTTCATCTGCGCGACGTGGAATCTGGCGCGGACTCGGCGGTAACCGCCCGCTTGCTGGTGGGCTGCGACGGCGCCCATAGCCGGGTGCGGGACCTGGCGGGCTTTTCGTACCGCCGCCGCTCCTATGGCGTGCGGTTCGCGATGGCCGACTTCGACGACGATACGGGCTACGGCGATGTCGCCCGGCTGTTCTTTACCCGGCGCGGTTCGGTCGAGTCGTTCCCCCTTCCCGGACAACGCCGCCGGTGGATTGTGCAGGCGAGCAAAGTTCTGGATGGCCAGGGGCCCCGCGATTTTCTGATCGGGCGCGTCGGTTCGCTCGCCGGGCATGATCTCCGGATGGTGCGCTGCCATTTTGAAAGCACGTTCGAGCCCTGCCGGGCGCTGGCCGCGCCCTTCGCCCGCGGACGCGTGGCCCTATGCGGCGATGCCGCCCACCAGATGAGCCCGATTGGAGGGCAGGGGATGAACACCGGCTTCGCCGATGCGGCGCTGCTCGCCGGCTTGGCCGACCAGGTCCTGGCCCATTCCACGGAGGCCGAGGCGGCGTGGAGCGTCTACACCCGGGTACGAACTCGGGCTTTCAACGTAGCCGCATCGCGCGCGGCACGCGGGATGTGGCTGGGCACGCGGCGGGGACGGTTGGCGTCCTTCCTTCGCGGGACGCTGATCTCCCGGCTGCTGTTCCATCCCCGCATCAAGGAGCGGCTCGCTCCCTACTTCGCCATGCTTACCTTGCCTCCCAACCCGCAGCCGGTCGTCAAAGGAAACCTATGAAAGTTCAGTTCGCCGCATCGCTGGAGGACGCCCTATCCGATTCGGAGGCCAAGCGGGATTTCAACCGCAGCCTCTTCACCGCCGTCGCGCCCCGCTACGATTTCGTCACCCGCGCCCTCTCCCTGGGCCGGGACGCGGCCTGGAAGCGCAGGCTGGTACGAGCCCTCCCGCCGCTCGATGCGCCCGCCTGCGCCGATCTCGCCTGCGGCACCGGCGACGTCACCCGGCTGCTCGCGAAGCGCTATCCCGGGGGCCGCATCGAGGGACTGGATCTCACGCCCGGCATGCTCGACCTGGCCCGGCGGCTCACTCCGCATGGCCCTGTGTCCTACCGCTTGGGCGATATGCAGCAGCTCCCGTGGGCAGACGCCTCGCTCGATATCGTCACCGGGAGCTATGCCCTGCGCAACGCGCCGGACCTCGATCAGGCGATTGCCGAAGTGGGGCGGGTGGTGAAGCCAGGCGGTTATGCCGCCTTCCTCGATTTTTCCAAGCCGCGCTCGCCCGGTCTCCAGGCGATCGGCTATGCGGTGCTCAAGGCGTGGGGAGGACTGTGGGGGCTCTTGCTCCACCGCAACGCCGATGTCTACGGCTACATCGCCGAAAGCCTGCGCCGCTATCCCGACCGGGAAGAGCTGCGTAGCCGCTTCCTTCGGGACGGGTGGACCGTTCGGAGGCGGAAGCTGCTCTACCTTGGCCTGCTCGAAATCCTGGTGCTCGAAAAGCAGGCCGTCACCTAGCCCAGAAGCCATCCATACAGAAAAGGAAGCGATCCCGTGAGTAAAACCCCTTACGCCAAGTTTCAAGGAAACGATCTGATCCTCCGCGATGAACTGGCCATCGACCGAACTCTGCTGGCCAATGAGCGAACGCTCCTGGCGTATCTCCGATCCAGCTTGGCGCTGGCCATTGCCGGCGCGTCCATCGTGCATTTCGCGCAGAGCGTTTGGTTTGCCGGCGTTGGGATCGCCTGCTTTCCGGTTGGGCTCTTGTCCGCCGCGGTGGGCATCCGTCGCTACCGGGTGATGAACAATTCCATCTACCGGATGCGCCAGGCGGGGAATCCAAAGGTTGGATAAACAGCCGGGAGCAAAGTCCAAGCCTTGGAACCTAGCGGAGCTGGTCCGGACGGTATAGGCGGACGTGGGCGCCGGGGCGGTCGGTGGATTCCAGCGGGGGCCGGAGAGGCAAGTCGGCGGGAGCTGCTACCGACAGGACGAGAAGGTCGTCGGGCCTGGCAACTTTCAGTGCCCGCTCGAGGGATGGCGTCTGGGGCAGGGTGAGGCCGGAATGAAATTCGAAAATAGCCTTTCGCCGCCCGACGAAGTGGACGCGGGCTCCCTCGCCGGCTTTGGAGCGGACGATCTGGGCCATGTCCCGGATGGCGGCGTCCTTGTCGATCTGGCCGTGCAGCGTTCCTGCGTGTAGCCAGGTGCATAGGACCATGGAAATGACGGCTGCGGCGATGGGCGGGGTGATGGGGCGTAACGTTCCGCGCGAAGTCCCGGTGCTGCGTCGGCGATAGTATTCTGCTCCGAGGCCCAGCACGAGGAGAGTGGCGCCGGTGGCCATGCCGAGAAGAGGTGGGGCGGCGGGAAGCCAGAGCGGAAGGGCGAGGAGGCCTCCGCCCGCAAGCGCGATGAACAGGGGAATCCCGGCGATGAATGCCCGGCCAAGCTCGGCGCTCCATCCGCCTGCTCCCCGCCGGGCCGCATCGAGTAGCCAGCCGATAGCCAGGGCCGACGGGGCAAGCAGGAGGGTCGTGTAGTGGGCCTGTTTTCCTGGGGTTAGCGAGAGCATGAGCAAGGTGCTGGAAAACCACAGGAGCAGGAAGCTGCTGGCAGCGCGCCGCCGTCGCTGCTGGAAAATTCGGGCGATGGCGAAGGGAAGCAGGAAGAAGCCTGCCGTGAAGATCTCTCCGATCGCCATCACCACTGCCAGGCCCGTCCAGAGCCAGCGCCAGATTTCCTCTTCCACGTTGTCTGCTCCTTTCCCGACGACGGCGAAGGCGGCCACGATGGCCAC
>CBFGVE010000290.1:0-4324 GCA_965651915.1 uncultured bacterium | reverse complement strand
GTATTCACAAGGTGTGTTCGATTGTATGATAAATGGTTGATTCCCTAACTCTTACACCTACTCTTACACTTTAATATTCCCCTGATCCTCCGCTGACAACACGGAGTGATCAACGTGTAAAAGTAAGTGTCCGGTTCCGACTCGCTGCAGACCTCCAGCCCACTATGCCACGTACCCCATGCTGGAGCAATGGCTGAGTGGGGGGGGGCGCACATAGACGCTAATGGACGCATATGGGGGAGGAGATGAGAGTTGACGAAGATCGGGACAAGGATCGGGACAATGATGGGGATCATGAGGAATGAAGTTTTCGTCGCTCTCAATCTTCGTCCCGATCTTTGTCGAGCCCTGGTCCAAAGGATTTCGCCCATCGGTTATCGCATTCTAACCGCCGCCTAACCATTCCCTAATGTTGCCCGGGCAGAGTGCGCCCAATCGTTCATGGGGGAGCGGGGCCAATGCGGCAGGCGTGACCATTGCACCAACAACTAATCGCCTGCTCACAGGATATGAACACGGGCGGGGTTTTCTTAGCCGCAACATTCGTTGTCAACCCGCGCACGGAAGGGGCGGGGCGACTGCGGGGGGCGGGGAGACGACAACCCTTCCAAGAACAACTGAGGAGTTAACCAACTGATGAAGACCCAATCCTATCTCAAAAAGTATGCCGGCGGCCTGGTGGCCGTTGGCCTAGCCGCCTTTGCGGCCAGCGCTTCGGCGCAGGTTCAGGTGGACGAAAAGCTGCCCGACTACACCCCGGTGGCCGGCGTATCCGGAACCTTGAAGAGCGTGGGGTCCGACTCGATGAACAACATGATGACGCTGTGGGCCGAAGGCTTCCTCCGCCACTACCCCAGCGTGCAGATCGAGATCGAGGGCAAGGGCTCCGGTACCGCGCCTCCCGCGATGATCTCCGGCACCGCCCACTTCGGCCCGATGAGCCGCGAGATGAAGGGCCGCGAGCTGGACGAGTTCGAGAACCGCTACGGCTACCCGGTCACCGCGCTCCCGACCTCCATCGACATGCTCGCGGTCTATGTGAACAAGGACAACCCCGTCGAGGGGATGACCCTCCAGCAGGTGGATGCGGTGTTCTCCAAGACCCGCCGCGGCGGACATGGCGAGGACATCACCCGCTGGGGCCAGCTCGGCCTGACCGGCGCCTGGGCGAACCGCACGATCTCCATCTACGGCCGCAACAGCGCCTCCGGCACCTACGGCTTCTTCAAGGAGAACGCCCTGTTCGGCGGCGATTTCCGCGACGAAGTCAAAGAGCAGCCTGGCAGCTCCTCGGTGGTGCAGGGCGTGGCCAGCGAGATCAACGGCATCGGCTACTCCGGCATCGGCTATATGACCGCCGACGTCCGCGCGGTACCGCTAGCCGCCGATGCGGATGGCGAGCCCGTGCCCGCCACGGCCGAGTTCGCCTACTCCGGCGAGTATCCTCTCGCCCGCTACCTTTATGTGTACGTGAACTACCGTCCGGGCAGCGACCTGGATCCGCTGCGCCGCGAGTTCATCAAGTACATGTTCAGCAAGCAGGGCCAGCTCGACGTGGTTCGCGACGGCTACTACCCGGTGAATGCCGAGGTGGCCAGGCGCACCCTCGAATCCCTAGGCATCAAGAACTAGCTTCTATCCGGCGGGCGCGGCTACGGGCCGCGCCCGCCTCTATCCCTTTTCTACTGCCAACGCGAAGACTGCGAATGAACAGCCCAGAGGCCAAAAGCTTTACCGGTCGCCGCCGCACCCGGAAGACCCATTGGAGCGTGAAGCTCAAGGACAAGCTGTCCAAGGCGATCATCACCATTGGTGGCCTGGGCACCATCGTCGCGGTGTCGACAGTCTGCGTGTTTCTCGTCGCGGTGGTCATCCCGCTGTTCCGTCCCCCGCAGATCGAGGAAGCAAGCCGTGCGCCCCTGCCCATGCCCGAGGCGGTGGTCGGCCTGCAGCCCCAGGTGCCGGTCCATGTGGCGGTGGACGACTACAACCTGATGGCCTGGGCGGTGTTCCCCGACGGCGTCATCCGCAAGTTCCGCATGGACAACGGGGAGGTCCTCGACGAGGTTTCGCTGGTCGAGCAGCACGCGCTCACCGCATGGTCCTTTCCCCAGCGCGACGACCTGGCGGTATTCGGCTATGCCGATGGCAGCGTGCGATTTGCCAACATCAGCTTCAATCTGAAATTCATCGAGCTGGAAGACGCGCCCGAGGCACTGCGCGTTCTGGAGCCCGGCCAGGTGGCCTCCCATGACCGCGGCCTGGTGCAGATGACGCCAGAAAAGCAGCTCCGCCATGTCACCCTTCGCGTCGAACTTCAAGATCCCGCCCCCACCGGATCCGACCAGCCGGTGGTGCTCATCGACCACACCGGAAGCCGAAACGAAATCAACTTCGCCGCGATGACGGCGGAGGGCCGGATCACGATCCAGCGCGCCCGCGGCCAGCGCAACATGCTCACCAACCGCATCGTGTACCGCACAACCCGGGACGAGGTCGCCGTCGAGCCCCGCCACGAGCTGCCCATGTCGGTCAAGCTCACTGGGCTCGGCGACAACCTCTATGTGATCTGGCGCGACGGCATCCTCCTCCGCTTCGATACCCGCGACTACGCCGCCATAACCAAGGTGGAGACGGTGGACCTTACGCCCGCGCCCGGCGTGGAGATCACCGCGATCGGCAACATGATCGGCAAGACCACGCTGCTGGTGGGGGACAGCCGGGGCGATGTCGCCGGCTGGTTCCGGGTGCGCCCCGAGGGGGTCACGGTGGATCCCGAATTCACGGTGCGCATGCGCACCATCGATTTGGACGCTGGAGGGCGGAACCGGGGAAGCTGGGCTGACGTGCGCGTGGCTTCGATTCCCACGGTGGATGGGCAGGCCCTGGTGCCCGCGCAGCATCTCGAAGGACCGGCGAACGGATCTCCGGTGCGCAGCCTCGCAACTTCCCAGCGCAAGCGTCTGTTCCTGGCGGGCCACGACGACGGGCGCATACGCGCCTACAACGCGACGATTCAGGAATTTTTGTTCGAGGTTTCCATGGGCGAGCCTGCTCCGGTTGAGCTGGTGACGTTCAATCCGCGCGACGACGGCCTGGTGGGCGTGTCGCGGGGGGCGGTCGAGCTGTGGAATCTGGCAGTGCCGCACTCGGAGGCCACCTGGTCGGCCTTCTTCCGTACGGTGTGGTACGAAGGCTACGCCGAGCCCCGCCACGTCTGGCAGTCCACTGGCGGCACCGACGATTTCGAATCGAAGCTCGGCCTGATGCCGCTGGTCTTCGGTACGGTCAAGGCGACCTTCTACTCGATGCTGTTCGCGGTGCCGCTGGCCATTCTGGCCGCGATTTATACCAGCGAGTTTTTAAATCCGAAGCTCAAGATGAAGATCAAGCCGGCGATTGAGATGATGGCGAGCCTTCCCAGCGTGGTGCTCGGGTTCCTCGCCGGCCTGGTCATCGCGCAGTTCATGGAGACTCGCGTCCCCGCCGCGCTGTGCACGATCGTGACCATTCCGTTCTCGCTGGTGCTCGCCGCCTGCCTCTGGCAGTTGCTGCCCCGCTCCGCGCAGCTCCGGCTGCACGCGCTGCGCTTCTGGATCATGGTGCTGGTGATTCCGCTGGGGGTCTACATGGCCAGCCACCTCGGACCCGTGTTCGAGCGCGGCTTCTTTGGGGTGCGCATTCTCGACCAGGAGGTCGCTACCCAGCTCGTCTCCGAGATGGCCGAGGAGGATGTCGAGTACCAGGACGGCGCGGTCATCGTCCGCGACTTCCGCACCTGGCTGAACGCCCACCGCCAGAACCCCGAGGCCCCGGTCTTCGACAGCAGCCCGGTGGGCGGCTGGATGATCCTCTTCATGCCGCTGTCGATGATGCTCAGCGCCTTCCTCACCATACGCTTTGTGAACCCCCGCCTGCTCGATCTCACTGCGGGATGGGGCCGGGGCGCCTTCGCGCGGCTCGACCTCGCCAAGTTCCTGGTCGCGGCGGCGATCGCCCTGGGACTGGCCTACGCGCTCTCGTCGCTCTTCGGCCTGTTCTGGGATCCCCGCGGCAGCTACATCGACCAGTACGTGCAGCGCAACGCGCTGGTGGTGGGCTTCATCATGGGCTTCGCCGTAGTGCCTATCATCTACACCATTGCCGACGACGCGATGAGCGCCGTTCCTGAGCACCTGCGTTCCGCCTCGCTCGGGGCGGGCGCGACCCGGTGGCAGACCGCCACCCGCATCATTGTGCCCACCGCGATGAGCGGGCTGTTCTCGGCGGTGATGATCGGCTTCGGGCGCGCAGTGGGCGAGACGATGATCGTGCTCATGGCGGC
>CBFGVE010000289.1:0-4337 GCA_965651915.1 uncultured bacterium | reverse complement strand
TTTCCGACTTCATCCGCATCCTCACCGGACCATGAAGACCGAGCAGCCCAACCTGAACTACCTCTGGGCCAGCCTGCTTATGGAGGAGCTGTACCGCTGCGGCGTCCGTCTCGTGTGCGCGAGCCCCGGCTCCCGCAGCGCACCTCTCGCCCTCGCCGCCGCCCGCCATGGCGGCCTCGAATGCGTCATGCACTACGACGAGCGCGGCTCCGCCTTCTATGCCCTCGGCCACGCCCGCGCCACCGGCATGCCCGCCGTATGGATCACCACCTCGGGCTCCGCCGCCACCCAGGGACTCCCCGCCGTGGTCGAGGCCGCGCAGCACCGCGTGCCACTGATCCTGATCACCGCCGACCGCCCACCCGAGCTTCGCGACTGCGAGGCCAACCAGAGCATCGACCAGGTCAAGCTGTTCGGCAGCTATCTCCGCTGGCAGTTCGACCTGCCCTGTCCCGACCCCGCCTTCCCCCAGGCCTCGCTCCTGAGCCTCGCCGACCACGCCGTCGCCCGCAGCCTCCGCAGCCCCGCCGGACCTGTCCACCTCAACGCGATGTTCCGCGAGCCGCTCGATCCCGCGCCGGTCGGCGGCGGAGTCCGCCTCGATCCCGCGCTCTCCGGCTGGGCCGGCAGCAACCTTCCCCGAACCCTCGCCTCGCGCCCTCTCGCCGAGCCCACTGCCACCGACCTCGACCGGCTCGCCGAAACCGCCCGCGGCGCCCGCCACGGCCTCCTCGTCGTCGGCGGCCTCGTCCGCCCCGCCGACCACGAGGCCGTCCGCCGCCTCGCCCGCAAGCTGAAGTGGCCGGTACTGCCCGACGCCGCCTCGGGGTTGCGGCTGGGCAAAGCCCCCCCCTTCGCCTGCCTCCACTACGACCTCCTGCTCGACGGCAACGCGCCCTATCCCGACATGGTCCTCCAGATCGGCGGCCACCTCACCTCCAAGCGGCTGCTGCGCTTCCTCCAGGAGAAAACCCCCGCCGTCTTCGCCGCCGTCCACGACCACCCCTTCCGGGCCGACCCCACCCACCGGATCACCCACAGCCTCGAATGCGACATCCCCTCGTTCTGCAGCGCCCTTGAAGCCCGGCTCGATCTCGACGAAAACCCCGACTGGACCGCGCAGTGGGTCGCCCGTTCCGCAACCATTGGCGAGGAGCTGGACCGCCGCCTCACCGGACTCAGCGAGCCGGCCCTCGCCCGGATCGTCAGCCAGCTCCTGCCCGATGGCAGCGGCCTGTTCCTCGCCAGCAGCATGCCGGTCCGCGACATGGACACCTTCGGCGCGGCCGCCGGACAGCGCATCCGCGTTGCCGCGAACCGCGGCGCCAGCGGCATCGACGGCCTCGTCGCCACCGCCGCCGGCTTCGCCCGCGGCCTCCAGAAGCCGGTCACCGCGATTCTCGGCGACCTCGCCCTGCTCCACGACCTCAACTCGCTCAACTACCTCCGCAGCGGCCCGCCCGTGATCCTCGTCGCCATCAACAACGACGGCGGCGGCATCTTCTCCTTCCTCCCCATCGCCAACCACCGCGCCGACTTCGAAACCGTGTTCGGCACCCCCCACGGACTTCGCTTCGAACACGCCGCCCGCCAGTTCGACCTCGCCTACGCCAGCCCCTCAACCCTCACCGACTTCAAGCAGGCCTACCGCGACGCAGTCGCAGCAGGGCGCTCCACCCTGATCGAGGTCCGTACCCGCCGCGACGAAAACCGCCACCTGCACGCCTCGTTGCGCGAAGCGGTGCAGACCCGCCTCGGAACCACCCCGTGAACGCGCCCGCCCTCCTCCACGCCGAGCAGAGCGGCCCGGAAGATGCGCCCGCGCTCGTGTTCCTCCACGGATTTCTCGGCGACCGCCGGGACTGGACCTACATTGCCGGCTCCATGGCCCAAAGCCACCGCTGCATCGTCCTCGACCTGCCCGGCCACGGCCAAAGCGCAAGCCGCGAAATCCCGGAGTCCTTCGACGCCGCCGTCGACCTCATCGACGCGACGCTGGAAGCCTGCGGCGCAGCCACCTGCACCCTCGCGGGCTACTCCATGGGAGGGCGGCTCGCCCTCGGCCTCGCCCTCCGGCACCCCCAGCGCGTGCGCGCACTCGTTCTCGAATCGGCCTCGCCCGGTATCGAATCAGAAGCCGACCGCACCGCCCGGGCCACCCGCGACGACGGTCTCGCCGACCGGATCGAGCGCGAGGGCCTGCCGGCCTTCATCCGCTTCTGGTACGACCAGCCCCTCTTCGCGGGCGTCCGGCGTCAGCCCGCCCTTCACGCCGAGCTGCTTCACAGCCGACGCCAGGGAGACGGCACGGCGCTCGCGCACGCCCTTCGCGCGCTCACTCCCGGCCGCCAGAAATCCCACTGGAGCGCGCTAACCGGGCTTGCCTGCCCCACCCTCCTCCTCACCGGAACCCTCGACGCCACCTACACCAGTATCGCCCGACGCATCCTGTCCCTGCTACCCCAGGGCCGGTGGACCGAGATTCCCGAAGCGGGCCACGCCGTCCACCGCGAGCAGCCCTTTGCCTACCTGCGCGAGCTCGGGCGCTTCCTCGCCGCCGAGGATGCCGCGTGAAGTTCGCCCTTACCGGCGCCGCCGGCTACATCGCGCCCCGACACCTCCACGCCATCGCCGAAACCGGCGGCCAGCTCGCCGCAGCCCTCGACCCCAGCGACAGCGTGGGCATCCTCGACCGCTACTTTCCCCATGCGGCCTTCTTCACCGAGTTCGAGCGCTTCGACCGGCATCTTGAAAAGCGGCGGCTCGCCAAACATCCCGGCGAGGCGGTGCAGTATCTCTCCATCTGCTCGCCCAACTACCTCCACGACGCCCACGTCCGCCTAGCCCTGCGCCTTGGCGCCCACGCCATCTGCGAAAAGCCCCTCGTGCTCAATCCCTGGAACCTCGACGCCCTCGCCGACCTCGAGGCCGACAGCCCGGGACGGGTCTGGACCCTGCTTCAGCTCCGCCTTCACCCCCGCATCCTCGCCCTCAAGAACCTGGTGGAGCAGGCCACTCCTGGCCACCGCTTCGAGGTCGACCTGCGCTACGTCACCCCACGCGGGCGCTGGTACGATGTCTCGTGGAAAGGCGATCCCGCCAAATCGGGCGGAATCGCCATGAACATCGGCGTACACTTTTTCGATGTGCTCCTGTGGATCTTCGGCCCGGTGCGGGAAAGCCGCCTCTTCGGCCTCGAGACCCGCCGGGGCGCGGGACTCCTCGAACTCGAGCGCGCCCGCGTGCGGTGGTACCTCTCGGTCGACGCCGACGACCTACCCTCCACCGACACCACCGGCCCCTCGCCCCACCGCGCGATGGCCGTGGATGGCGAACGCATCGACTTCTCGTCTGGTTTCACCGACCTCCACACCGAGGCCTACCGCCTGATCCTTGCCGGAAAAGGCCACGGCATCGAAGCCGCCCGCCCCTCTATCCAGCTCGTGCACGACCTTCGCCACGCCCACCCCGAAGGCATGGCCGACTTCAACCGCGCCATCACCGAAAGCCCCTGCCATGCCTGACAGCAACGCCTTCATCCACCCCTCCTCCCTCGTGGACGAGCCCGCCAGCGTAGGCCCGGGCACGAAAATATGGCACTTCTGCCACGTCATGGGCGGGGCGCGCATCGGTCGGAACTGCATCCTCGGCCAGAACGTCCACATCGCCAGCCGCGTCGTGGTCGGCGACCGGGTAAAGATTCAGAACAACGTCTCCCTCTACGACGGGGTGGAGGTGGGCGACGACGTATTCCTCGGCCCCTCCTGCGTGTTCACCAACGTGCTGAACCCGCGCGCCGAGATCAACCGCCGCGAGGATTTCCGGCGCACCCAGGTACTCCAGGGCGCGACCATCGGCGCGAACGCCACCATCCTCTGCGGCATCGTCATTGGCCGCTACGCCCTCGTCGCGGCCGGCGCCGTGGTCACCCGCAGCGTGCCCGACCACGCCCTGGTTATCGGCAATCCCGGCCGCGCCGTCGGCTGGGCCAGCCACCGCGGCCTGCGGCTGCCCCCGCCCAGCAGCGACGGCACCATGCGTTGCCCTGAAAGCGGACTGCGCTACCAGCTCGGCGAAGCCGGCCGACTGGTCTGCCTCGACACCGGCGCTTGATTCTCCCGACGATCTCGCGCATCTTCGGGATCTTCGCGGAACAGGTGCCGACACCACGGGCCGGCAGCTTCCCTCCGCCGGAACCTTTACCGCCCACCACCGACCAAGGAGACCCCCATGGCCACGATTGAATGGACCGCCGCCGGTGCCTACACCGATATCCTCTATCACAAGGCCGAAGGCATCGCGAAGATCACCATCAACCGCCCCGAGGTGCGCAACGC
>CBFGVE010000288.1:0-4338 GCA_965651915.1 uncultured bacterium | reverse complement strand
TGGCTGGGTCAGGAGATGGGCGAGCAACGCGTCGATGGATTCGCGGGTGGGCGTATCGCCACAGGAAAAGTTTTCAAGCGTGAGCACATCGTCGGGGCAGAGCAGCAGGTCGCAGCAGGCGGGCTTGCCATCGCGTCCGGCACGTCCGGTTTCCTGCATGTAGTTTTCCAGCGACTTGGGCAGGTTGTAGTGGTAGACGTAACGAATATCGGCCTTGTCGATGCCCATGCCGAAGGCAATCGTGGCGACCACGATCCGGTCGCCGGCCGACATGAAGGCATCCTGTACGCTGTGGCGGTCTTCAGACTCCATGCCGGCGTGATAGGCGAGCGCATCGAAGCCTTCGGCGCGGAGCCGTTCGGCCACCGCTTCGGCCGTCCGCTGGAGGGTGACGTAGACGATGGTGGCCCCCGGGGAGCGCTCGCGGAGCAGGCCGAGGAGGGTACGGTCGCGGTTCGCCTCGCTACAGGGATGGACCCGCATGGTTAGGTTGGCCCGGTGGAAGCCGGTGTTGACGTAGGCCTCCGGGGCGATCCCGAAGCCCTTGCAAATGTCCTGGGCTACGGAAGGGGTGGCCGTCGCGGTTAGCGCAAGAACGCGGGCGACGCCTAGCTCGCGGGCAATATCGGCCAGCTTCAGGTAGTCGGGACGAAAGTTGTGTCCCCATTCCGAAATGCAATGGGCTTCGTCCACCACCATCAGGCCGATACGCAGACCTCTTAGCTGCTGAAGAAACCGTTCGCTGCCGAAACGCTCGGGGGCGACATAGAGCAGCTTGAGCCGGCGGGAGCGCAGGGATTCCCAAACGGCCGCCGCCTCGGCACCGGTGAGGCTGGAGTCGAGGCGGGCGGCGGACACCCCGCAGCGCCCGAGGAAATCGATCTGGTCCTTCATCAACGCGATGAGCGGCGACACCACGAGGGTGAGCCCATCCACCAGCAGCGCAGGCAACTGGTAGCAGAGACTTTTGCCACCACCGGTTGGAAAAACCGCGAGCGCCGACCGCCCATCGAGCAAGTGGCCGACAACCTCGCGCTGCCCGGCACGGAACCCTGCGAAGCCGAACACCTCGGCCAAGACCTTCTCTGCATCCTCCATTGTACTCATGCCTTCCCCTGGCTTGGTTGCGTTTACGGAATGCCGCCCGGCGGATCTTCGATGCGGGTGTCGTGCGGTGGCGCGTCCACATCGAAAGCGCTGTGATCGAGCGAATAGTGAAGTCCCCTGCTCTCCTTGCGCATCTGGGCGGAACGAACGATGAGCGCGGCGATCGCGGTGATGTTGCGGAGTTCGAGGGTATCGGCGGTCACGGTGTAGGCGAGGTAGTACTGCCGGATTTCCCGCCGGAGGTTTTCGATCCGGTTGAGGGCGCGCTCCAGGCGCTTGTCGGTACGCACAATGCCGACATAGTCCCACATGCAGGTGCGGATCTCGTTCCAGTTGTGCTCGACTACAACGGCCTCGTCGCTGGGAACGGCGTCCCCGGACTGCCATGCGGGAATGTCGAGATCAGCAGGCAATCCGGCGTTTTCCCTGCTGGCGGCGATGGCTTCGGCGCAGCGGTGGGCGCAGACGAGAGCTTCGAGCAGGGAATTGCTGGCCAGGCGGTTGGCGCCATGCAGCCCGGTGAAGGAGGTTTCGCCAATCGCATAGAGACCCGGGAGCGCGGTGCGGCCATCGACGTCGGCCTCGACCCCGCCGCAGAAGTAGTGGGCGGCCGGAACAACCGGGATGGGCTGGGTAGCCATGTCGTATCCGCATTGCAGGCACGTAGCGTAGATGGTGGGGAAACGCTCCTGGAGAAAATCGCGGGACCGATGGGTGATGTCGATATACACGCAGGTATCGCCGCGGGTCTTCATATGGTGGTCGATGGCCCGGGCGACGATATCGCGCGGCGCGAGGTCGCCGCGCGGATCGTAGCGGGTCATGAAGGCCTCGCCGGCGGCATTCACGAGGCGACCGCCCTCGCCGCGTACCGCCTCGCTGATGAGGAAGGACTTCACCGTGGGATGGAACAGGCAGGTGGGATGGAACTGCACGAACTCCATGTTCACAATCGGCAGACCGGCGCGCCAAGCCATCGCAATACCATCGCCCGTAGCGGTGTCGGGATTGGTGGTGTAGAGATAGACCTTTCCAGCTCCACCGGAGGCGAGCAGGGTCGCAGGGGCTCGGACCGCGAAGACAGACTCGGTACTCCGGTCGAGGAAATAGGCCCCGATGCAGCGGCTGGGCCCGGGCAGCTCCATCCAGCCGGTGGTCACCAGGTCGATGGCCAAAGCGTGTTCGAGCACCCGGATGCGTGAATCGGCGAGAACCTGCTGAACCAGCGCCTCGGCAATGGCGTGCCCGGTGATATCGCCGCTGTGCAAGACGCGGCGGGCGCTGTGACCAGCCTCGCGCCCCAGCTCGTACTGACCTTCGATCGTGGGATGGGCGGCAAACTGAACGCCGTAGGCTTCGAGATCGCGGATGCGCGCGGGGCCATCGCCAAGAATTTCGCGGACGACCGCCTCGTGGCAGAGCCCGCCCCCCACATCCAGCGTGTCCTGAACGTGGGCCTCAATCGAGTCATCGGGATCGAGGGCGCAGGCGACGCCACCCTGGGCCCAGTTGGTGTTGCTGTCGATCAAGCCGCGCTTGGTCGCCAGGACAACCCGTCCGTGCGGAGCCAGGCGTAGAGCGGAAATCAGACCGGCCAAGCCGCTGCCAATAACGAGAAAGTCACAGTCGTGGGTTGTCATTTTGTTGCACTATACGCATAATGGAGCGTTATAAAAGCGATTTTACCGATCATGGGGATTTTTGGAGGGCGCTCCCCGCGAGGGGTGCCGGGCTTGTAACTCCGCCGAGACCGCACTACCCAACCCGACCCAGCCACCATGTCCGTCCTGCTCATTCAACCACCCGACATTCCCGAGCGCTTCAACGGCGTAGACACCTCCTTCGTCGGGCTCTTCGCGCCGGCGCCGCCGTGGAATCTGATGTGCCTCCAGCGCTACCTGGAGGCCCACACCCGCCATCTCTGCCATTTCGCCGACTGCCGCCTGATGGCCGACCCCGAGGCTGAACTCGCGGCGATTATCGCGGCCCGCAGCCCCATCCAAATGGTCGTGGTCAATGCGCGTACCGAGAACCTCGGGCCAGTTTCGTCGGTGCTGGATATTTGCAAGCGCCATGCCGAGGGGGCCTACACTGCGCTCTGCGGACAGCACCCCTCCCAGTTCCCCGGCCACGTGCTGAACATCCCCCGGGTCGATTTCGGGCTGGCGGGCGATCCCGAACCCATCCTCCGCAACCTTCTCGACAATCTGGATGTGCCCGCCCGTCTGCGTCACGTGAGCGGCCTGATCCACGATCCCGAGATGGCCACCCCACCCCACTGGATGCCGCAGATCGACCGGCTGACGCTGCCCGACTTTAGCCAGGTGTTCTGGCGCTCCTACCGTCTGCCTGAAGTAGACAGCCCGCCTGCCCGGGCAGTCGTTCGGCTCTCGCGCGGCCATACCAGACAACCCGCCGACCGGGCCATGCCGGGCGTATACGAGCCCTTCCGCCTCTGGCCGCTCGCCAAGTTCGCCCAGTTCATGCAGACCTGCACCCGCCTCGAAATCGGCGAGGTGTTCTTCGACGACCCGCCGGGGGTGTGGACGCCCGACCGCCTGCGCAACTGGTGCCTCGAGCTGGAGCACGTCCGGAACGTGCGCTCGTGGGCGCTGCGCATGCTGCCCGCGAGCCTGGACGAGGAAGACGCCCAGCAGCTCGCCGCATCGCATTGCCGCCGCATCGAGTTTCTCATCCCCTCCTGCGACCCCGAGATCCTGGAACGCTACGGCTGCATCATCGGCTTCAAGGATCTTGAACACACTGCGCTGCTGCTCGAACGCTTCGGGATCACCCCAAACCTACGGTTCTGGGTCGGCGGGCCCGAGGAGAAGCCGGGCGAAGGCGCCCGCCTGCAGGCGGCGTACCGCAAGGTGGGCTGCCGCTACTTCGCAGCGGAACCCTTCCCCTGCCTGCCGGACCAGCCACTTCACCAAGAGCTGGGCATCGAGGAGCCCCGAGCCTCGCTGGAGGCCTGGATGCGCTGGGCTCGCGCTCCCTGGACCACCGAACGTCCCGCCGCGATCTGGGGTGGTCCCGACCAGCTACCCGAGATCGCCCGGTGCATACGCCAGCTCGAACGGATCTCCCGGCGGAATCTGGCCCTCCGAATGAAGCGGGGACTGCGGAGTTTCCGCGAGGCCCGCTGGGTCCAGTCGGTCGAGAGTCTGGGCCTCTACATCTTTCCCCATGCGAACCGCCGCTAACCGCACCCACCTCCAACCCGGAAGC
>CBFGVE010000287.1:0-4341 GCA_965651915.1 uncultured bacterium | reverse complement strand
GTGCCCACATTGCTGTCCGAGGAAGCGAAAGGCACACACCGGTCGTCGCCCCAGAAGAAGTCGATGCGGCTCCAGTCCAGTGCCTGGGCATAGTCGCGCCGAAGGGTTCGGAAGAGCGAGAGCGGGGTGCTTCCGCCGGAAAGTGCGACCGAGGCCGGGCGACGCATGAGTATGGGGCCAAGATGCGCCACCATAGCCTCGGCAAATCGGCGGGTAAGCTCTGATTCGTCGGGAAAAATGTGATGCTTCATGAACGGGCTCCCGGAATAACAGGATTTGTCGGCATCGTCTACAGCTCGCAGAAGGAGGTGTCGGCGGTGAGATTCTTGCAGGGATAGCGCCAGCCACCCGGTTCGGATACAAGCTGCTCGGCGGCCGGAGGCCCCCAGGTCCCTGCTGGATAGCCGTAGACCTTGAGGGAAGGCTCAGCTTCCCACTGGTCGAGGATGGGCTGGATGAACTCCCAGCAGGCCAGCACCGAATCGGTGCGCACGTAGAGGGTGGCATCGCCACGCATCGCATAGAGCAGCAGGCTTTCGTAGGCATCGGGAAGCTTCTGGCGGAGCACATCCGAATAGCGGAATTCCAGCCCGGCAGGCTGAACCGTGTAGCCCGCGCCCGGCTCCTTCATGCCCACATTGAGCAGAATGCCTTCGTCGGGCTGGATGCGGATGACCAACTGGTTGCCTGCGGGAACCCCATGCAGCCGCCCGCGGAACAGGGTCAGCGGCGCCGGCTTGAAGTGGAGCACGATCTCGGTGACCTTGGTGGGCAGGCATTTTCCGGTTCGGACGTAGAAAGGCACGCCCGCCCAACGCCAATTGTCGATGAAGAATTTCATCGCCACAAAGGTCTCGGTCCTCGACTCGGCGGGAACCCCCTTTTCCTCCCGGTATCCGGCGGCGACCGGGCCGGGGGCATGCGAAGCGGTGTACTGCGCCCGCACGATGTTTTCCGCCACGTCCCGGGGAGTCAGGGGTCGCAACGCCCGGAAAACCTTCAGCGTTTCGTAGCGAATGGCGTCGGGATCGATGACCGAGGGCGGTTCCATCGCAGTGATGCCCACTAGCTGGAGCAGGTGATTTTGCACCGGTCTGGTCGTAGAAAGAGCCGCGCGACTCCACGCCGATCCGCTCGGCGGAGGTGATCTCGACCCGCTGTATGAAATGGCTGTTCCAGATCGGCTCGAAAAAACCGTTGGCGAAGCGGGTCACAAGAATGTTCTGGACCGTCTCCTTGCCAAGGAAATGGTCGATACGGAAGATCTGGTCCTCCTCGAAATACTGGGAGACCAGGGCGGCGAGTTTTTTCGCGCTGCGAAGATCGCTGCCGAAGGGCTTTTCGATGATGACCCGGTACCAACCCTTGGGCGGCTTTCCCTTGAGCATCTTGCCCAGCTCGGCAATGGCCGATGCGAACAGATCGGGCTGGGTCGACAGGTAGAACAGGGTATTCTCCCCCGTTCCGCATTCGCCGTGGAGCGCGTCCAGGCGGGTGCGCAGTTGGGCATAGGCGCAAGGCTCCGACGCGTCCAGGGGAAGATAGTGCAGCCGGCCCACAAAGGCATCCCAATCGGATTGATCGGCTCTCGAGGCCACATGCTTGGTCATCAGATCCCGGTAGGAATCGTCGCTGTATTCGGTTCGGCCCATAGCCAAAACCGCGAACTTCTCCGGTAGCAGCTTGCGCTGGAAATTCTCGAAAAGCGCCGGGATCAGCTTGCGGCGGGCCAGATCGCCCGCGCCGCCGAACACGACCATGATCAGATTGTTTTCGATAGGGCTCATGAATCGAGTCTCCTTATGCGTATGCGCTTCAATTCTTCGGACATATCCACCTGGATGTATATCCTTCCTATGCGCAGCTCAGCCCGCCTCAGTTCCTCCTCCGGGCCCGTGAATTCATAGCGCATCGTCAGCGCTTCTGGAACCGGGGAATCTGTATCAAGCAAATAGTTGAACCGAAGAACCTTGAGGCCTTCAGCCTCCTCTTCGCGGGTGGGAATACCCAGATGGCGCGTCACGTCGCCCCGCTTTGGCAAAGGAACATTGAGCCTCTTCCATGTCCATTCGGTTTTGAAGGCCCGGGAATCGATCATCGCCCCGCGGATGGGCAGAAAGATTTCCATAAAGTGCTCCTGCGTCAGGAAACTGGCGAAACGTGGGGGGAAGCCCACCGATTTCACCAAGCCCTCTTCGATTCTCAACCGGGCCTCCAAAGCGTCTGATCTGTCCAGTCCGCCCTTGTGGCCGGGCAGCTCCTTCACGAAACGAAAGGTGGCGTATCCACTGTCTCGCCGTCCGGATTCGTTCTCTACCACCGGCTCCAACCCCAATAACCAACCGGGATCGCCTCGCTTGAGCACCGGGTCGAAGAACACCAGGGTAGGCCTGTCGCGCTGCTCAATCCGCATCTTCTCGGGAAACTCCTCGAGCTGGCCTTTGAATTTCATGAGCCGCCAGTAGACACAGCCTGAATTCAACATGGCCATGCCCACGAACAGCGACAGGGAGAACAGAATTTGCATTCTCCGCGTCCAAGCGCGCACAGACGCTCCCCTGCTCACCCCCCCATTCACGGGGAGATTTCTTCCGCGCCATTGGAAGGCTGGCAGACATAGATCGCGGGGGCACGGCTGGTCTCGCGCTCGTAGGCCTGGGCCAGCTCACCCACGAAATGGGCCGCCGCTGCGGTATCGACCAGCGCGACCGAGCAACCGCCGAAGCCGGCCCCAGTCATCCGGGCACCCCGGCAGCCGGGGATGCGGCGGGCGAGCTGGACAATGATGTCCAATTCGGCATTGGTCACCTCAAAATCGTCCCGCAGGCTCTCGTGGCTCGCGTTCATGAGGGCACCCAGAGCTTCGGCATCGCCCCGCTCCATCGCCTCGGCGGCGGCGAGGGTGCGCTCGTTTTCGGTCACCACATGGCGGGCCCTCTTCAAGGTAAGCGGCTCCAGCGCCCCGCCCTCCCGGGACAGCCTATCGGAACTAACGTCCCGAAGTGCCTTGACCTTGAAATGGCGGGCGGCCGCCTCGCATTGGGCGCGGCGCTCGTTGTAGGCCGACTCGACCAAGCCGCGGCGGGTCATCGTGTCCATGATGACCGCCACCGTCCCCGGGGGCAGCGGAACCAAGCGGGTGGAATAGTCGCGGCAGTCGATCAGTACCGCCATGCCTTCCTGACCTATGGCCGAGATCATTTGGTCCATGATGCCACAGTTGACCCCTACCCACTTGTTCTCTGCGCGCTGTCCGGCCACCGCCATGCGCTTGGCGTCCCAGTCGAAGCCGGATACGGCGCGGAACGCGCGGGCCACCGCCAGCTCGAAGGAGGCGGAGGACGACAAACCCGCGCCCATAGGCACATCGCAGATGGTGGCCCCGCGCCACCCCTCAAGAGTCAAGCCCTCCTCCCGCAGACTCCAGGCGACGCCCTTGGGATACTCCGCCCAACTCATGGACGCCCCCTTCTCCGGATTCATAGCTTCGAACTCGGCATCCTCGCCATGATCCGCCGAGTGAAACAGCACCGTCCCACCGGTCTGCGGAGAAAGTGCGATCCAGGTCGCCCGGTCGATCGCCATGGGCAGCACGAAGCCGTCGTTGTAGTCGGTATGCTCGCCGATGAGGTTGACGCGTCCGGGGGCGCGCACCAGGAACTGGGGCTGCTCGCCAAATCGCTTGGTGTAGGCTTCGATTGTTTGCTGCCGGTTGGCCATGGCAATTCCTTTGGGGTGTGCTGGGACGGTGCGGAGTATGTGTAATAGCGGCGAGGCGGAAGCGAAGCAAGCCCGGAGTGTGATGCCGGGCTTGCGGCGGGCAATTCCCGCCTCAGCCGGAAATCTGCGGTTCGACGATGCGCTTGTAGCAGGAGGGGCAGATGCCGTGACTGAACTCGGCGTCGGTATGCTGGGAGATATAGACTTCCAACTGCTCCCAGTAATTCTCGTCGTTGCGGATTTTCTTGCAGTAGGAACATATCGGAAGCAGTCCCTTCAACTGCTTGACCTCGGCCAGGGCCCGCTCCAGATCAGCGACCCGCTGGGCCAAAGCCTCCTGTAGCTCAACCACGCGGATGCCCACTTCGAGGCGGGCCTTGAGTTCGTTCCGGTCGAAAGGCTTGGTGAGGTAGTCATCTGCGCCGGCGGTTAGGCCCTGCACGATGTTCTCCACCCCCTCCTTGGCGGTGAGCAGCAGGATGTAGATGGGCCGGTTGGTTTTCACCGCCCGGAGACGGCGGATCACCTCCAGGCCATCCAGCTCCGGCATCATCCAGTCCAGAATGGCGAGCTGAACATGGCCCGGCTTTTCAAGCTCCATCAAAGCGGCTCTGCCGTCAG
>CBFGVE010000286.1:0-4349 GCA_965651915.1 uncultured bacterium | reverse complement strand
GGCGAGCAGCTCCCGGGCCTTCTCCTTGTCGAAGGGAAACTCCGGGTTCTCGTTGGGATTCTCCGGACCGTAGAGATCCTCGTAGTAGGAGCGGTGCATCGCGTACTGGCTATGCATGAGGGTCCGGTTCATTTTCTCCCGGTTCAGCAGATAGGCCATCGCCTTGCGCACGCGGACATCGTCGAACGGCGGGCGGCGCATGTTCATCGCCCAGCCCTGGAAGCCGCGTGGCGCATGGTTGTAGACCGACTGCTTCACGATCCAGTTCCGGTCGAAGCGCTCGCCCGAAGTCTGGTTCACCCAGACGTGGGCGGTATAGACGGCGAACAGGTCGAATTCGCCCTTGCGGAAGGTATCGAAGGCATTGTCCCGGTCGGCAAAGTAGCGGAACTCGATGGTGTCGAAATTGAGCACCCCTTCGTTGCTCGGCTTTGCGGCCGCCCACCAGTCCTCCCGCTTGCGGAGACGCACCGAGGAGCCCTCGGCGACGCGGTCGATCTGGTAGGGCCCGGACACTACGGGAAAGGCGAAGTTGAGCCGGTTGAAGTCGGACTCGGCGAAGGCGTGGCGGGGCAGGATATTGAAGCCTCCCGCGTAGAGCAGGTTGCCCCAGTGAACCTCCTTGGCGGTAAACCGAATGGTATGCTCGTCGATAATTTCCGGCGGGTGGAGGCGCTCCAGCGACACCTTGTGGACGCCGGTGAGATTCTCCGGCTTCATGATCGTCTCGTAGGTCCAGGCGACATCGGAGGCGGTGATCGGCTGGCCATCGCTCCACCGCGCCTCGGGGTCGAGGTGGAACGTGAAGGTCAGCTTGTCGTCGGAAATACTCCAGGACCGGGCCAGTCCCGGAGCCGAATCGACGCTGATGGGCTCGCTGCCCAGGAGGCTTTCGTAGAGGAGCCCGAAGATGTTCGCGGCGGTGACGCTGTTTTCCAGGTAGTAGTTGAAGCTCTTGGGGTACTGCCCTGCCATGACGCGGAAAACGCCACCGGGCTCGGCCAGTTCGGAGGCCAGCGGGTTGGGCCGGTCCTCCCACCCCTTGGGCGGGAAGGTTTGCTCGGCGGCGGCGGTATGGCCGACCAGGGCGGCAACGGCGATGACGATGGGGCGGCGCATGGACGGCTCCTTGCGGATCGGGGTCGAGGATCGAGACCGCCCAGGGGGCGGGCCGGCGAAAGCCGCTACTATACCGGAAAGAACGGGGGGATCAACCGGGATCGGCGGACCGGGCGGGGTTTCCATAAGAATCTGCATGTTTACCATAGGCCCGGGCATGGACCCCTCCAGCCCAAACCGGTAGAGTTAAAACAGAATAAACCCCTCTCACATTGGAGCCCGCCATGAGCAGCGCCGTACGAGCTTGGTCCGAAACCATCACGATTCCCACCTACGGTATCGGAGCGCCCAATCCAAACCCCATGTTCCTGGAGAAGCGCGTCTACCAGGGCAGCAGCGGCGTCGTCTACCCCCACCCCGTCATCGACCGCGTGGAGCACGAGAAGCGGGACCGTGAATGGACCGCGGTATTTCTGGAAAACGATTTCATCAAGCTGATGATCCTCCCCGAGCTGGGCGGGCGCATCCACATGGCGGTGGACAAAACCAACAGCTACCCCTTCATCTACCACAACCGGGTGATCAAGCCCGCGCTGGTAGGTCTGGCTGGCCCCTGGATTTCCGGCGGCATCGAGTTCAACTGGCCGCAGCACCACCGTCCCAGCACCTACGACCCGGTCGACTGGACCATAGAGGAGCATGCCGACGGAAGCCGGACGGTATGGTGCGCCGAGAACGAGCGCATGTTCCGCACCAGGGGCCGCCATGGGATCACCCTCTACCCCGGCCGGTCCGGCTTCGACATCCACGTCCGCCTCTACAACCGCACCAGCGAGCCGCAGACCTTCCTGTGGTGGGCCAATCCTGCGGTACACGTCAACGACGACTACCAGTCGGTCTTCCCGCCCGACGTCCACGCGGTGATGGACCACGGCAAGCGCGACGTATCCGACTTCCCCATCGCCACCGGGACCTACTACAAGCAGAACTACGCTCCCGGGACCGACATCTCCCGCTACAAGAATATCCCCGTGCCGACGTCCTACATGGCCTACCACTCCGACTTCAACTTCGTCGGCTGCTACGACCACGGCGCGCAGGCCGGCATGCTCCACGTTGCCAACCACCATCTTGTTCCCGGAAAGAAGCAGTGGACCTGGGGCAATGGCGCATTCGGCCAGGCCTGGGACCGCCAGCTCACCGACGAGGACGGTCCCTACATCGAACTCATGTGCGGAGCCTTCACCGACAACCAGCCCGACTTCACCTGGATCATGCCCGGCGAGGAGAAATCCTTCACCCAGACCTTCATGCCCTACAAGGCGATCGGCCCCGCCTGCAACGCCTCACGCGATCTCGTACTGAAGCTGTCGGTGGATGGAGCGTCCGCCGACCTCGGCCTCTACGCCGCAACCGGAACCGAATGCGTCCTTGAAATCTGGCACAACCCCGGCCCTTCCCCGCGTTTCCACAACCACAAGAACATGGAGCTGCAGACCGTCCAGCCTCCGCTCGCCGCCGAAGCCCGGCTGCTGTTCACTCACAACCTGTCGCTCCCCGCCGCCAGCTCCTGGAGCCAGCGCGTGGATCTCGGCGACAAGTTCCAAGCCTTGGAACTTACCGTGCGCGTTTTGTCCAAGGATCGGACAACCGAGCTGCTGGCCTACACCCCCGCCGGGCCGGACAAACCGGCCATCCCCTCCCCCGCCACAGCGGCACAGATGCCGTCGGAGATTGCCTCGAACGAGGAGCTGTTCCTCAACGGCCAGCACCTTGAGCAGTACCGCCACGCCACCTACGCCCCCGAGCCCTACTACGAGGAGGCGTTGCGCCGCGATCCCGGCGACAGCCGCTGCGCCAACGCAATGGGGCTTCTGCTGCTTCGCCGGGGAAAGTTCGCCGAGGCCGAGTCCTACTTCCGCCGTGCGATTACCCGGCTCACCCTGCGCAACCCCAATCCCTACGACGGCGAGCCCTACTACAATCTCGGACTTTGCCTCCGCTTCCAGGGACGCGGCGAGGAGGCTTTCGATGCATTCTTCAAGGCCTGCTGGAGCGAGGCGTGGAAAAGCCCGGCCTATTTCGAGCTGGCCCGCATTGCCGCGCGCGGCGGTCGCCATGAGGAAGCGCTTGGCCTCGTCGGGGAATCCATCGCCCGGAACACCCGCCACCAGAAAGCCCGCCACCTCAGGACCGCCCTGCTGCGCCGTACTGGTCAGGCGGACCAAGCGCGCGCCGAGGTGTCGGCAGCACTCGCCGCCGACCCGCTTGATCCCGGAGCGCTGCACGAGCGGTCGCTTCTCGCTTCGGAGAACACTCCCCTCCGAGGCTACACGGCGCTTGAAACCGGACTCGACTACTTCCACGCCGGGCTCTGGGACGAGGCCGAATCCCTGTTCGCGTTGGCGGCGGAAACCGAGTTCCTCGCCCGCTACTATCTTGCCACCGCCGCGCTCAAGCACCGGGGCGAGGATGTGGCCGAGCTTCGCTTCGCCGAGGCTGCAGCCCAGCCGCTGGCCCTCGCCTTCCCCAACCAGATCGAATGCGTTCCCGTGCTCGAAGAGGCGCTACGCCGCAACCCAGGCGACGCGCTGGCCGCCTACGCACTAGGCAACTTCTGGTACGCGCGCCGCCGTCCAGATGAGGCGGTTGCCTGCTGGGAGCAGTGTACGCAGGCCAGACCTTCGTTCCCGACCGCCTGGCGAAACCTTGGCCTCGCCTATATGAACAAGCTCGGCGACGCGGCGCGTGCTGGCGCGGCGCTCGAAAAGGCCTTCGCCTGCGACCCATCCGATGCCCGCGTACTCTACGAACTCGACCAGTTCCGCAAGGAGACCGGCATGCCACCCCGAGAGCGACTCGCCCAGCTCGATGCCTTCCGCGCCCTAGTCCTGGAGCGGGACGACCTCTGCGTCGAATACACCGGCCTGCTCAATCTCTGCGGACGTCCGGCCGAGGCACTGGATATTCTGACCAGCCGGGTTTTCCATCCGTGGGAAGGCGGCGAGGGAAAAACTACGGCCCAGTATCAGCGGAGCCTCTTCCTGCTCGCCGACAACGCCCTCGCGGCAGGCGATGCCCACGCCGCGCTCCGCTTCATCGACCAGGCCGCCGACTATCCCGCAAGCCTCGGCGAAGGACGCCTCACCGGCGCAACCGACAACGAGCGGCACTACCGGCGGGGTTGCATGCTCTCGCGGCTCGGACGCGACGACGAGGCCCGCGACGCCTTCGAGGCTGCAACCTGGGGGATCAGCGAACCCACCAGCGCGATGTACTACAACGACCAG
>CBFGVE010000285.1:0-4356 GCA_965651915.1 uncultured bacterium | reverse complement strand
GAAGTCATATGACGGGGGTGATAACGCTTAGCCGCAAAGTGCGCCAGACTATGGCCGGGTAATTGGGGTTGCCCAGACTGCGCAACGTTTCCAGCGTCCACCCTGCCCCTACCCCGCCGTAGGAATCGGACGGACGGAAGCTCACGGCAAAAACAATGAGGGTGGGAGCGAGAAAAAATACGATCAGCCACAAGGCCGAGGGCGCGGATAGAAGCCACTCCATACGCTTAAAAATTCGCCCCCGCATTACGGTGCATCCTCGGGAGGAAGGGAGAGCAGACCTTCGTCGGCCGCCCGGTAGCGCTCGAGCATGAATCCGTCGTCGGCATGCCAAGAGAGCCAGACCTCGTCGCCCCAAGTGATGGGCTGCTCATCGAGCAGGAACTTGGAGTGTTGGCGAGAAACAGCGATGCGGTAGTCATGAACGCGCACCCAGTAGCGGGTGTGGGAGCCCAGATAGATGATGTCCTCAACCTTGCCAGCCATGGCGTTACGCCGAGGATCGCTCGGCAGCGGATTGCGCGAGATAGTGAATTTCTCGGGACGTATGCTGAGGTGGACCAGATCACCTACTTCGCGCGGACGGTCGTTGAAGCAGGTCGCGTCGGCAAGATCTTCGATGCCCAGGCGGCTGTAGTCGCCGGAAACCTCGCGCACCGTGCCGTCGAAGAAATTGGTGTCGCCAATAAAGGCCGCAGTGAAGCTGCTGCGGGGCTGCTCGTAGATTTCGACTGGCGAACCCACCTGGTCGACCCGGCCCTGGTGCATGACCGCGATGCGGTCGCTGAGGCTCATGGCCTCTCCTTGGTCGTGGGTCACAAACAGAAAGGTGATCCCCACTTCATCGTGAATGCCGTCCAGCTCGATCAGCATGCGCTGGCGCAGCTTGAGGTCGAGGGCGGCGAGCGGTTCATCAAGGAGGAGCACCTGGGGCTTATTGATCAGCGCCCGGGCGATCGCAACCCGCTGCTTCTGCCCCCCGCTGATCTGCCCGGGTTTCTTGTGGGCCTGGTCGGCCATCTGGACCAGTTCGAGCATGCGGTCCACCTCGTCGCGGATCTGTCCCCGGGCCAAGCCCTTGACCTTTAGCCCGAATGCGATGTTGTCGCGCACAGTCAGGTGGGGAAACAGAGCGTAGTTCTGGAAGATGGTGTTGACCAGACGGCGGTTCGGCGGCAGGTCGGTGATATCCTTGCCGTCGAGATAGACCCTGCCGGAGTCCGGGCGCTCGAAGCCTGCCGCCACCCTAAGCAGCGTAGTCTTGCCGCATCCGCTTGGCCCAAGCAGGGAGTAGATTTCGCCCCGGTCGACACTCACCGTGACCTGGTCGAGAGCCGTGACCGAGCCAAACTTTTTGGAAATATTCTCGAAGTGAAGAAATCCCGGCATGCTGAACGGTCTCCGACGGCAGGGGTGGAAGGCGGGGTCGGCGGCAGAAAAGCTTTGCTTTTAGCAGATCGGCATGGAATTTCAAAGCAATACCATCGGGGAACGGCAGACCGGCAACGGCTAGCGTCGAATCTGGTCCAACGCGGCCCGCCCGGCCTCGTAGCCAGCAGCAATCGCGTCTCGGGCGTGATGGAAATCGAGCATTCCGATACCACCGACTTTGGGGCGGATCAGCACATCCGGCGGCTCGGACTTGAGCCTGACCTGGGCCACTTGGCTTTCGATGATGCGTATCGTGTTGCCCAGCACATCGAATACGTTGGGGCCCCGGCTGCGGCTGAACCATGCGGCAAGGCTGCTCCAGTCGCCCGGGTTGAACGATTCGACTCGGCGCTCGATCGCCCGAAGGAGGCGAGTGCGCCGTCCTTCCTCCCGATTAGCCCCGGACAAAGGCTTGGTTCGGTGCGAAGCAGGGGGCTCAGACTGGAGCAAGCCGTGACTGATATCGACGGCAACAACCCGGCTAGCCCCCATGGACCGGGCAACGCTGACCGGAATGGGATTAACCAATCCCCCGTCCACCAGAACATGTCCGTCGCCTTCCACCGGGGTAAAGATTCCCGGAATTGAAATACTGGCCCGGATGGCGTTGATGGCGTCCCCCTTGCCTAGCACCACTTCCTCGCCGGTCAGGATATCGGTGGCCACCGCCGCAAAGGGGATCGGGAGAGACTCAATTGTTTCGGCGGCTACATGGCGACGAACCAGCCGGACGATCTTCTCGCCATCGATCAGGCCGGACCGCGGTATCTTCATTTCCATGAAATAGTAGAGCAGCTCGCGGGTGCCGAACTCCAAGGCGAGCTGCTCCAAATCGGACAGCCTTCCCGAGGCATAGACCCCGCCAACCAGGGCCCCCATGCTAGTTCCCACAATGATGTCGGGACGGAAGCCAGCCTCGTCGAGCGCCTTGATAACGCCGATATGCGACCAGCCCCGCGCTCCTCCGCTGCCGAGCACCAATGCAGTGCGCTTCTTGTGACGAAACATACAGGCCCTCTCCGGTTTTAATTCCGGAGCACGCTACCATGCAGACGCAGGGGAAGCAATCTGGTGTTGGGCTCCCCGCACCTGGCCGAGGCGCGCAGACCAGGCCAGCTTTCAGATCTGCTCGAGTTCCTGGGACGTCCGGGCCAGCAGCGCCTGCTCACGCTCCGCATTGGACAACAAGCCGGTGAACAGCTCCTTGACTTCGGGAGATACCGCATTGTCCGCCATGGTGCGATAGAGCGTGAGAACCCCGCGGTCCAGCTCAATGCCGACGCGGGTCAGCTCAGCTATGTCCGCATCCGTTTCCAGCCGGGCAAATGATTCGGCATTCAACGAAGCCATCTCGGGAACAAACTTGAACCAGGTTCGGAGCACGCTGCTGCCGGCGATCTTCTCGTACTCTGACAGGCAGTGCTCCAAACGCTCCTCGTGCCTCTCCATGTAGCCGAGAAGCATTCTTACCCGCTCGCGCTTCTCCTCCTCCGCCAGGCGGTGGTAAAGGTCCACCAGCCGGGCTCTGAAGGCCCTCACCCGCTCGAGCACATCCAAGGTCTGCATCGAACTCATACTCCACCTCCGCATTCTGGGTTAACAACCTCCGGCAAGTCCATCCTCCAACACCGGACGCCCCTACACAATAGAAGTTTACCCCAATTTGCTATCGGCGTTAATCCGATGTACCGGCGTGGCCGACCACGCCCGGGGTCTGTGCTTTTCCGGCATTCGCGGCTGGCTCACCCGATCCGGACCTGCTATGTTCCTCGGCATGAAATACCTAGACGAATATCGCGACGCGGACGCCGCCAGAAAATTTGCCGCCGCCCTCCACCGGATAACCACCCGGCCGTGGAAGATTATGGAGGTTTGCGGGGGGCAGACCCATGCCATCGTGAAGTTCGGCATCGACCAGCTCCTGCCCAGCCAGGTGGAACTGATTCATGGGCCGGGCTGCCCGGTCTGCGTGACCCCGCTGGAGCTGATCGACACGGCAATAGAGATCGCCGACCGCCCCGAAGTCCTCTTCTGCTCGTTCGGAGACATGCTGCGGGTTCCGGGCTCCCACCGCGACCTATTCTCGGTCAAAGCGGCCGGCCGCTCGGTCAGAATCGTGTACTCCCCCCTTGATGCGGTTAAGCTCGCATCCCAAAACCCCGAGAAACAGGTCGTTTTCTTCGCGGTTGGATTCGAGACCACCGCACCGGCAAACGCCATGGCGGTCCACCAGGCCCGGGAGCTTGGTCTCAAGAACTTCAGCATCCTCGTATCGCACGTGCTCGTTCCACCGGCAATGGAGGCGATTCTCGCCTCATCAACCAACCAGGTTCAGGGCTTCCTCGCGGCCGGCCACGTCTGCGCGGTGGTTGGATACAACGAATACTTCCCCATCGCGGCGAAATACAAGGTGCCCATTGTGGTCACCGGATTCGAGCCGGTGGATATCCTCCACGGTATTCTCATGTGCGTGCAGCAGCTTGAGGAAGGCCGCGCCGAAGTCGAGAACCAGTACGTGCGGGCCGTAAGCCGCGAGGGCAACCGGCCCGCGACCGACCTGGTCGCCAAGGTATTCGAGGTTCGCCCCCGCAAATGGCGCGGGATCGGCGAGATTCCCCAGAGCGGACTCGGACTCCGCGAACCCTACCGGGAATTCGATGCAGAACTTCGCTTCGGCGTCGCCGACCGCACCGCCGACGAAAGTCCGGAATGCATCAGCGGGCTTGTACTGCAGGGCCTCAAGAAGCCCCACGAATGCCCCGCCTTCGGCACCCGCTGCACTCCCGAACATCCGCTAGGCGCCACCATGGTCTCCACCGAAGGCGCCTGCGCCGCCTACTACCGCTACCGGCCTCGCACTGCTGAAGGGGGAGCCAGCTAAACCTCCACCCGCTGGGCTCCTATCGGAGCAGACGTATAGCTACC
>CBFGVE010000284.1:0-4371 GCA_965651915.1 uncultured bacterium | reverse complement strand
TCAGCGGATTCATGCAGAGGTAGGTGAGGGCGAAGAGCACCGAGAGGAAAGTCGTGTTGAAAATCCAGTAGGGACTCAGGCTGAACGCGGTGGAGATGCCGAAGAATATCTTCAGCATGTAGGGCGCGAGGATCATCATCACCAGGAGATTGAAGAAGACCATCAGGCCGAAGCTGTGCAGGACGAGGATGCAGAGGTGGTTCTGGGGAGGCCATTGGCATGCAGCCCGCCAGGCTTTACGGTGCAGGCTGGCCAAGGTGTCGCCGGGTTCGGCGAGGGTCGTCAGCGAGTGGTGGTAGGCATAGACCCAGGCGAAGGGGAGGGCGAGGACGAGGCTGATCGGCAGGGCGATGAATGAGAACGAGGAGAGCCCGGCCTGAACGACAAAAAGGCGGACTAGGCCCCGCGCTCCGAGAGGGCTGGGCCTCTCCCCGGCGGCACGCGCCCGCAGGATGTGGCTAAACACGCATTGCCCGGTGCGCAGGCCAAGGTAGAGCAGGGTGATCAGCAAGGCGTAGGGGCCAACGCGCTGGGCCGCGTAGGGATTGAAGCTCATGTCGGATAGAAAGAACAGAAGGGCCAACACGAAGGGCAGCGTACCGAGGAGGTAGGCGGCGAAGGCTCCTGGTGGCGCGGTGCGGAGCAGGTGGAACGCCTCCTCGATCAGTTCGAGGGCGTTCTTCTCGGGGGTGGATTTCGGGCTTGGCGGCACTAGAAACCCTCCTCCCAGACGACGCCGGAGTGAAAAGAGTCGGGAATGGAGGAGAACAGCTTGCCGACGGTGCTGAACGCGAGCCAGAGCAGGGCTAAACCGAGGGCGATCTGGGCGGCGCGCCTCATCGCGGCGAGGCGCGACGGGCGCTGGGTGCCGGAACCGGCGACCAGTTTGCGTAGGCAGTCGGCGCAGATGAGGCGGTTGGCGTGCTCGGTGATGCACTCGCGGCAGAAGTGGTGTCCGCAGGAGAGGCAGCGGGCCGCTGCCTGGCGGCTCGCGTGGTTTAGGCAGCGTTGGTCGCGCAGCCGGTTCATGCCTGGAGGTCCGGCGTGGGCGGGCTGGGTGTCTCGGTTGCGGGAATGGGGCGGGGCTCGCGGCGGATCAGCATGGCGCCGAAGCAGCAGAGCAGGGCTAAACCCAGGGCTGACATGATCGAAATGACAAACAGGGACGTGCTGCTGGTGGGGGAGAGGCCCAGCAGGGAGCGATAGATCTGCCACTGGCTGGTCATGGCTAGGGGGTTTAAAAACATCTGGGACATCGAGAAGCTGTAGCCAACCACATACAGCACGCACAGGTAGGAGATGGCGATCCAGGACCAGGTTTTGAGCGGGGTGGCGAGGGTGCTGCCCTGCTGGCGGGCGAGCGCGCCAATCGTGAGGAAAATAAGGGCCAGGAATGCCAGGAGGCTCACCATGCTTACGGCGGAGGTGTGCATGGCGATTCCGAAGGTCTCGATCGCGGCGTACACGCCGAACCCCATCGCGGTGGCGAGGTGCAGGCGGGTGGATACTGGGCGAAGCTCGCGGGGCGAGTTCCACTGCCTGCCGGGCAGGGACTGAGGTTCGCTGCTGCGCACCTGTTCGGCGAGGGCGGCGGGATCCATGGGAGGCTGGGCTTCGCGAACGAGAGGTTCGATACGGGCGAGGAAGGCCTCGGCCTTGCGGAGGCGATTGAGGGGGGCAATGCGCGTATCGCTTACCCGGGTGACCACCCGGAAGCGGCAGGTCGGACCCTTGAGGCTGTTTACGAGCAGCGCGATGGCGAACACGGTGCCCATGGACCCGCAGAAAAATTGCATGGCGATGCCGCCGGTCGCCAGCCCGGCGAGGCAGAGGGCGAGCGCGATGCCGAGAAGGGTGTTGCCTATCCCGCGCCCGGCTGTCCGCTGGACGATGAAGGCCTGAATATCCCGGAAGTAGAAGCGGCGGTAGCTCTCGAAAAAGAATCCGCTCCCGATGATATAGACGATGTGGTCGGCGGCGAGCAGGACGCTGGAACGTCCGCTTTGGGCCAGTCGTTGGTAGGTGGAAGGGGTCGAACTCATCTAGGGGCTGCTGGTCATGCTGGTGAAGAGGAAGTAGAAAAGGAAGAACCAGCCCGCCATCTGCGCGCCGGATACGAGGAGGGCCAGCACGTAGTTGAGGCGAAGACGGGGGACGATGCTCAGCGGCTTGCGCCAGAAAAAGAGGGCGAGGAAGAAGGCGATGGGCGCGGACAGGAGGGTGAAGGGCCACATCAAAATGGGCAGGACGGCGATAGCCAGCACCAGGCGGTCGTAGCGGATGCGCCGGGTGACGAGGAAGGGGAGATCGCCGCTCTTCTGGCCGCGGTTGATGCAGTCCCGGCAGTAGTGGTTTTCGCCGAAGGGAAGATCGTCTAGGACGCAGATGAACTTCCCGCAGCCGTCGCAGCTTGCGGTGGCGGCGTTGGACTCGTGGTAGAAGCAGGTGGCTTCGCCGGGCAGGGCGGGGCTGGGCAGCGCGGGCACGCCCTCGTCGAGCCGGGCGGGGAATACCAGGGCGCGGATCGCGGCCTGGCAGCCGGGGCAGGGCTGCAGGGTGGCGGCGTTCATGATCTCGGGATCGATGGAGCGCCGGCAGTCCGGACAGTTGATCAGCGTGTACTTCATGGGGTCACTTCCTCACCACCCGCGTGCTGCAGATCATGTCGTGGAGGGCACGCTTCTCGCTGTCGAATGCGGCCACAAGGTAGCCGATGCCGAGGAGGATGTAGCTGAGCTGCTTGGCGAAATAGCGTCCGGTGGAGTGCAGATAGCTGAGTTTGCGTCCATCGGCGGTGACCACTTCAAGCCCGAAGGCCATCTTGCCCAGCGTGGCCTTCCAGCGGCCCACCATGTAGATCTGGTAGAAGGCCTGGAAGATGAAGGGAATCAGCGCGGATAACATGGTGAGGGCGACGGTTACGCCTGTACTCTCGAGACGTTCCATGACGTAGTACAGCGGAAGGACCAGCACGCTGGTGAGTAGGGAGAGTCCGATGGCATCAAGAGTGACCGCCCCGCCGCGCCGCCAGAATCCGCCGAAGGGCTGGCTGATGTGGTCGGTAAAGCCCTCGCGAAGCCGAGCGGTGAAGTCGGGTTTGCAGGCCGGGCAGACGCGGGAGTAGCCGATGACGAGAAGCTGGCGTTCGTCGGACGGTTTTCCGCAGAGGCTGCAATGGAGGGTTTGGCTAGGCGGGTAGAACGCGAGCGGCGGCGGCAGGCCCGGAGCGGATGGGGGGATTAGGTCGGCGTAGGGCTTCCAGTCGGGCATCTCCGGATGCCAAACCAGGGTGTCGGTCTTCACCTGGCCGCTCTGCACGAGATCACGGAACGCCTCGTCGTCGAAGGGACCCTGCTGGGAGCCCTGCTCCACATAGTACCAATTCGTGTTCGCCATGGAATCGTTCCTGCCCTGATCGCGTTCGTCTACCGCAGCTTAATGCGCGGTTTCCAGGTGCTCGCTGGCTCGGTAGTGGGTTCCTCGGCCGGTGGGGTTTGAGAGGGCGTGGCCAGGGGCGGTGGAAGCTTATGCTGCTGCCGGAGGGTAATGTAGCGCTCGTTGATCTCGCGCAGCTCCTTGACCATTTTGAGATGCTCGGATTCGAGCTTGGCCAGACGACGCTCGGCCTCGTCGGCATCCTGCTGCTTGCGGTGCAGCCGGTCCTCCAGGTCGCGTATGCGCTGTTCGGCGGCGTTTTCGATTTCGCTGCGGGCGGCGATCGCGTGGTTGAGAGCCTCCGACTTCTCGGCAAGCTGTTCTACCAGCCGGTCGAAGCGGCGGCTGAGATCGGAATAGGAGGATTGCAGGAAGGGGTCGTCCTTCGGAGGCTCGGGCTGTTCGGATACGGGAGCGGGCTGTGCGGCTGCCTTCGCCTTTTCCTCGCTAAGGCGGGCGACGGTTTCCTGGGCGCGCTCCAGTTCGCCCCGCAGCGAGGCGATCCGGGCCTCGGCCTCGGACCGGGCGCTTTCGGCCTGCGCGGTGGCGGTTTCGAGCCGGCTGCGAAGTTCGGCGCATTCGCGGTCCAGTGCGGCAAGTTTCTCCGCGCTGGAGGACTCGGAGGCGTCCCGGTCATTGATTTGGGCTTCCAGTTCCTCGACGGTCTTGGTCAGCGCGGCGCATTCCTCGGCCCAGTTGGCGTTGCCCTGCTCCAGCTTGGCGGTGTAGTCCACCAGTACGCTGGCGAGGGCGGTGGCGACCTCCATCTCCTCTTCCTCGTGATCGTGGATGATGAGGGTGTGGGGGCTCACCTCGCCGGAAAAAAGCATGTCGCGGAGGGCGAGGATGTGGATAGGGCCAAAATTCCTAACCTTCTCGGTCTGCCCTTCCTCCGGTTCGGCGAGGATGAACCACTCCATGTGCAGGGGTTCTAGC
>CBFGVE010000283.1:0-4384 GCA_965651915.1 uncultured bacterium | reverse complement strand
CCCTACCATGCGCAGACCCCCGACGCAACCATGGTGCAGATTCCGGGGGTGGATGTCTACACCCCTTCCAACGCCACCGACGCGGCAGGCATGCTGAACGCCGCCTTCGACTCGGGCCGGCCCTCGATCTTTTTCTACCCCAAGAGCCTGATCAACGACCGCAGCCTGCTGGCCCCGGCCAACGTGAGCGAACAGTTTGTCCCGGTGGGCAAGGCGCGCATCGCCCGGGTCGGCAGCGACCTGACGATGGTCAGCTGGGGCAGCCCGTTCCCGCTATGCGAAAAGGCCGCCGAGACCCTCCAGGCCTCTAACGCCCTGGTAGAGCTGGTCGATCTGCGCACGCTCTCTCCGTGGGACAAGGATACCGTGCTCGCCTCCGTTCGCAAAACCGGCCGCCTCCTCGTGGTCCACGAAGACAACCGTACCTGCGGACTGGGCGGCGAGATTGCTGCCGAGGTGGCGGAGACACTTGGGGCCGGGGTGCGCGTCGCCCGCCTGGCCCGCGAAGACGCCTACGTCGCCTTCCACTTCGGCGCCCAGCTTGCGGTGCTGCCCACCTACCGTAAAATCATCAACAAGGCAGCCGAGCTGCTGGACTACGACGTCGCCTGGGAAGAGCCGTCCCGTTCGGAAAAAGGCAAGCTGACCATCAACGCCATCGGGTCGAGCCCCTCGGACGAGACCATCCGCGTGACCGACATCCCGGTCAAGGAAGGCCAGACCGTCGCGGCTGGCGACATCCTGCTTTCGGGAGAAGCCGACAAGGCCTCCATGGACATCTCCGCCCCGGTAGAAGGCCGCATTGAGAAAATCCTCGTTGAGGAGGGCGACACCGTCACAGTGGGCGAGCCCGTCATCGAGATGGCGGTAGAGTCGGAGCGAGGCTTCGACCCCATCACCCAGGAGCTTGCCGGGCGCCCCATCCTAACGCGCCGCAAGCAGGCCGCCGCTATCTCGGCCCCCAAGACCGAAGGCGGACGCCTCGCCAACCAGCCGGTCTACCTGAACTCGGTCTGCTCCAAGGTGGGCAGCCGCATCATGTACAACGCCGACTTCCTCGACAAGTTCCCCAACTGGACCTCCGAGGACGTGATGCGCCGCACCGGCATCGAAAAGCGGCACTGGATCGGCGAAGGCGAAAGCGTGCTCACCCTCGCGGTCGACGCGACCCGGGCGCTGCTGGAGCAGGAGAAGATCGATATCAGCGAGATCGACACCATCATCTGCAGCACTGGCACCCCGCTTTCCTCGGTGACTCCGTCACTCGCCTGCCGAGTCCTCAAGGCGCTTAGCCCCGAGAAGGGCGAAGTGCTAGTCCAGGCCTACGACATCAACGCCGCCTGCTCCGGCTACCTCTACGCGCTGCAGGCCGCCTACGACACCCTGAAGTACGACTCGACGCGCAAGATTCTGGTCATCACGGCCGAAACCCTTTCGCCGGTAGTTGATCGAAGCGATCCCAACACCGCGTTCATCTTCGGCGATGCCGCCACCGCCTCGCTGCTCAGCGGCGAGCGCCGCGAGGGCAACATGCATGCCCAGCTCCACCGTCCGGTGCTGTCCGCGCTCGGCGAAGAGGAGCACATCCTCCGCGTGCCCTTCCCCGGCAGCGGCGAATGCATCAACATGGAGGGCACCCAGGTGTTCCGTGTCGCGGTGCGCAAGATGGTGGACATGCTGGAAAAGGCCTGCAAGGCCGAGAACGTCACCATCGACGAACTCGACATGATCGTGACCCACCAGGCGAACGAGCGCATCATCGAGGCCGCCCGCAAGATGATCAACTTCACCAAGGAGCGGGTGTTCAACCAAATGCGCGACTACGGGAACACCTCGTCGAACACCATCCCGCTCGCCCTGCAGACGGTGATCCCGCGCATGAAGCCCGGCAACAAGATCGGACTAACCGCCTTCGGCGGCGGCTACACCTTCGGCGCCGTAGTGATCGAAGTCCGCTAGCCCACGCCCCTGGAACCGCGAGGCTCCGCACTCGCTGCTGCTACTATTCTGCGGCTGAGTAGAGCCCTCGGTCAAAGAGGGATTTTTATGCGTCTTCTCTTGTCATTCAGTTGACAAGCACTTGCCGAAGGTCCATATTTCGGATGTTTTATATGCAAATCGCATGATTTAATAACATCCTAACCATTCGGCACGATGAAACATCCGCTTCGCTACCTCGCTACATTTCTCCTGATCGGCGCATCCTGCTGGTGGCTCGGCTGTCGCCAGCAGCCTGCACCGGCAACCGATGACTCCACCCTGATGATCTATTCGGGTAGGAGCGAGGACCTGATGGCTCCGCTCTTCGATCTCTACCGCGAACGCACCGGTGTTGACCTCCAGGTCCGCTACGGCGGATCAACTGAAATGGCTGCCACGATCTTGGAAGAGGGGCGCAACAGTCCCGCCGACGTTTTTGTTTCACAGGAGGCAGGTGCCCTCGGCGCACTGGCCCGGCAGAACAGTCTGCAGGTGCTGCCTTCGGAGGTGCTCGACCAGGTGGAGCCCCGATTCCGTTCCCCCGGCGGTCAGTGGGTGGGCCTTTCCGGCCGCGCCCGGGTGGTGGTAGTCAACAGTGAACGGGTGAAGGCCGACGACCTTCCTGAATCCCTCGCCGGTTTCACCGAGCCCCGCTGGAAGGGACGAATCGGCTGGGCCCCAGCCAACGCCTCTTTCCAGAGCTTCGTGACCGCGCTGCGGGCTACTGAGGGTGAAGACCGCGCCCGGGAATGGCTTTCCGCGATGCAGGCCAACGAGCCCAAGGTCTATCCGAAAAACACCGCTATCGTTATCGCCGCTGCCGCAGGGGAGATCGATGCGGGTCTGTGCAACCACTACTACCTGCACACGCTCCGCAGCCAGGGCGCGCAGGTGGGTTCGGCGAGCAACGCCTACCTGCGCGCCGGCACCATGGTGAATGCTACCGGAGCCGGTATTCTCCGTTCCTCGAAGCGCGCCGAGCAGGCGGCCGATTTCGTCCGCTTCCTCCTTTCTCCGGAGGCGCAGAATTATTTCGCTACCAAGACGTTCGAGTACCCCCTCGCCCGGGACATCCCTACGCCCCCCGACTTGCCCGCACTCAAAGAATTGGTGACACCCGAGCTGGACCTCAATAAGCTCGAGGATCTCCAGGGCACGCTACGCATGCTGCAGGATCTCGGGATCCTCTAGCCCAGCCATGCGAGATCCAGCACATCCCGTGCGCAAGGCCCCACTCTGGCTGCTGGTTCTAGCCGCATCCGTGGCAGCGTTGTGCGTCCTGCCCTTAGCCTATCTGCTGATGCGAGCCTTCGAGTCAGGAGCGGACTTCTGGACCGCGCTATGGAGGCCGAGAACGCTGCAGGTTTTCTGGAACAGCCTTTTTCTCACGACGGCAGTCACCGCCACCGCCGCCGTCGTCGGCACCCTACTCGCCTGGCTGACGACGCGGACAAATCTGCCGGGCAGAGCTGTCTGGGCCACCGTCGCCTGTCTTCCCCTCGCCCTGCCCTCCTATGTGGGCGCCTTTGCCCTGATCGCAGCGCTCGGCCCGCACGGGATGCTGCAATCGCTCCTGGCCCCGCTCGGGGTTGAGCGCCTGCCCTCGCTCTACGGCTTCTCAGGGGCCTGGCTTGCACTGAGCCTCTTCACCTATCCTTATGTCATGCTCAGCGTCAGGGCGGCGCTGCGGGGTCTCGACCCCTGCACCGAAGAAGCGGCTCGCAGCCTCGGGCGTACCGGGCCCCAGGTGTTCCGCGAAATCGTCATCCCCCATCTCCGCCCGGCCCTCGGCGCGGGGTGCCTCCTGGTGGCGCTCTACACTCTGAGCGACTTCGGCGCGGTTTCCCTGCTTCAGTTCAATGCCTTCACCCGCGAAATCTACGTTCAGTACAGCGCCTCGCTCGACCGCGCGGCGGCGGCCGCCCTTGCCCTGAAACTCGTGGCCCTCACCGCCGTCATTCTCGCTGTGGAGTACCGGACAAGGGGCAGGTCGATGCACTACCGCTTGGGCGTCGGAACCGCGCGGCGGCAGCGCCTGACCCCGCTGGGACGGTGGAAAGTGCCGGCCCAACTTTTCTGCGCCCTAACCGCCCTGCTCTCGGTGGGCATTCCTGTACTGGTCACCGGATACTGGCTCCTTCGCGGCTACGCCCAGGGAGATCGCTTCGGAAGCCAATGGGATCTGCTGCTGAACTCCTTCAGCGCCTCGGCCGTTTCTGCATTCGCCTGCATCGTCGCCGCCCTTCCGGTCGTGGTCCTCGCCGTGCGCTACCCCAGCCAGACCAGCCGCCTCCTCGAACGCTGCGCCTATATTGGCCATGCGCTTCCCGGCCTCGTGGTAGCGCTGGCCCTGGTTTTTTTCGGGGCGCGCTTCGTACCGTCGCTCTATCAAACGATGACCATG
>CBFGVE010000282.1:0-4384 GCA_965651915.1 uncultured bacterium | reverse complement strand
CCGCCGCCGATGACTGCAATGGTTGGAGTAGGGGAGTTCATGGTCTTGGGATGTGAAGGTTCCGAATAGTACCTGGCGAAAATAAAAAGCCCAGACCATACTACCGTGCGGGTTGCATTCCATTCGCCGCAGGTGTATATCAAAACCCAATGAATTCCGTGATCCTACGCATAGCCTGTGCCGACCAGACCGGCATCGTGGCCAAGGTCACCGGCGCCCTGTACCGCCGAAACCTCAACGTAATATCGAATGCAGAACATGTGGACCGCGAGGCATCCCGTTTTTTCATGCGCACCGAGTTCGAGGGCGAGGCAGACCTCGGCGAGCTGCGGGCCGAGATTACCGGGTTGCTAACCTCCGAGGCCGAGGTCGAGATTTCGACCAACCCGAGGAAGCGGATCGTGGTGCTAGCTTCCCGGGAGGCCCACTGCCTGGGCGACCTGCTGGTCCGGTGCGCATTCAGCGACTTGCATGCAGAAATTCTTGCCGTGGCAGCGAACCACCGCAGGCTGGAGGATCTCTCGACCCAATTTGGGCACCCCTTCCACTTTGTCCCTCACGAGGACCTTTCCCGCGAAGACCACGAAGAGCAGATGATGAAAGTCATCGACCAGTACCAGCCCGATTACGTAGTGCTAGCCAAATACATGCGTATTCTCAGTCCAGGATTCGTATCTCGCTATCCAGGCCGGATCATCAACATTCACCATTCTTTTCTCCCCGCCTTCATTGGGGCGTCGCCCTACCGCCAGGCCTACGAGCGCGGGGTCAAAATCATTGGCGCCACCGCCCATTATGTGACCAACGAGCTGGACGAAGGACCCATCATCGCCCAGGGCGTCATTCCCGTGGCCCACAGCCACAGCATTCCCGAAATGATCCGCGAGGGCCGGGATGTCGAGAAGACCGTGCTCGCACGGGCGCTCCGGCTGGTTTTTAACGAGCGGGTATTCGTTCACGGTCGGCGCACCGTGATCTTCGATTAGCGCGGGGCCGGCGTCCCCAATTTTGACAGGGGCGCATACCTGTGCTAACCTGCGGGCGCTTTGGAGTTCTTATGGCTAGTGCCCTCCACCATCGCGTTCTCGTGCTGAACCGACTCTGGCAGGCGGTTCACGTATGCTCAGTGCAACGCGCTATCGCGCTGCTCTGCATGGACCACGCCTGCGTGGTTCGGGCCGAGTCGGACTATATCACCACCTTTAGCTTTGATGAGTGGATTCTCTATGGTCCCGATGTCGCCGATGGCGACGTGCTTCGCACGGTCAGCCGCCCCATTCCGGTGCCCCGCGTAATTCTCCTGGTCGATTTCGACCGCCTACCCCGCAGGGAAGTCCGCCTCACCCGCAGGCGAGTCCTCGAACGCGACCGCCACACCTGCCAGTATTGCCGCCGGGAGTTTGACTCCAAGCAGTTGAACATCGACCATGTGGTGCCCCGGCAGCGAGGCGGCAAAACCCGGTGGAACAACGTCGTCTGCAGCTGCCTGCCCTGCAATACCCGCAAGGCTAACCGTACGCCGGAGGAAGCGGGCATGCATCTGCTCCGCAAGCCGGAAAAGCCCCACTGGCGTCCGGTGTTCGAGCTGAAGCACTCCTCCGGGGCACATTCCTCCTGGCGGCACTTCATCGACCCCTCCCACTGGGAGCTTTCCGCCACCCCCCAGTATGCCGGGATTTAGGGCCATCATCGATCCCCAGCATTGGGCAAGGGAGTCGGACGGCGGACAGTGAAGGCGGGTCGCTGGCCCGGATTTAGGTTGGGCCCTACCAAGAGGCAGGTTGCATTGTGGTTGCGTTGGGCGCATCGGGGAATCCCTTAATTTTCGATTAATCCTTGCATGCCCCTCCCGGGCAATTTAAAAGTTATTTCAACGTTGATGCGGCCCACGGAAGTTCGTGAGATTCGAACGCGGTCGCGCCGCTGTAATGGGATACAAGCCTCCAAGGGGCCATTTTCCGCAAGGAGAAGAAGGCCGGAGACAAGGTCAGAAGCCCAGAGCCAGAAGACGAGCCGCTCAACGCCCCCCGGCGGGGACACATCCGCCGGTTAAACTCTCTTCCGCGCCAGAGGAGTCGGGCTTTGCGAACAGCCTCCATCCCTGGATGGAGGCTTTTTTTACGCCTTCTGCTCCGGCTCGGGAGAGCAACCCACGCTCCCGCGCAAGGAGCAGAAAGGCATAGATGAAGAAGATAGTATTCGCGGCCCTGGTAGCCCTCGTCCTCCACGTTGCCCACGCCTCGGCTCAAACCACCCAATTCGCTTTCGAGGATATTCCTTTGTGGTTTGGATCCGGGTCGAACCAAGCAGCTATGGTGGTTCAGTGGAATGATGATAATCTCCCTGTCTCCCTTGTCTGGGGCTACCGCTGGGATGGCTCGGCCACGTCGCTAGACATGTTTCAGGCGATCGATGCAGGCAATTCCGATTTTTCCAGCACACTCACCGACCATGGATGGGGGATATCGGTAGACGGTATTGGCTACGCCGAGGGTTCGCGGTTTAAACCCGGCTGGGACGGAACCAACTATTGGGCTTTCTATACCAGCGAAGGGAGTCCTTATGGAGGATCTGGTGCCTGGGCAAGCTCCTTTGTCGGCATAGGCGACCGATCGTTGTCAGACGGAAGCTGGGATGGATGGTCTCATTCTCCCGGCAATCCCTCCGATGCGCCGGTCGTTCCTCTGGCCGTGCCCGAACCTTCCACCGCCTCCTTCATTGTCATTGGCGGACTTCTCCTCCTACGCCGCCTCGGAAGGCGCTAATGAAAGCCCCAGTCATGCTTACGCTGGCTACAGCTCTCGCCATGGGCAACATTTTGTTCAGCGGCCATGCTTCAACCCCGCTCAACACGGCGATCGAAGTGGTTGATTATGTGCCCGGGGACCATGGTGGACTCTTCGACTGGGTAAACGGAGATCTGTATACCAATGCCTTGTACGCGCTGGGAAGCCCCACTGTAGATACCACCGGAGACGATGGTTACATCCCGGCAGATGAAGTTGTCCCGACGGTCCCGCTCTACCCTGCATTTCGCGCAAGTGAATTGGTGGTCGTGGGGCAGGGGGGGCACCTCGTGCTGAAATTCGATACGCCGGTGACAAACGACCCCATGAACCCCTACGGAATCGACTTCATCGTCTTCGGGAATGCTTTCTACAGCATCGGCAGTAATCAGCCCTGGACCAACCGGGACCCGAACGCTGCAGTTTTGGGAAGCACCTTCATTTATACGCCAGGCCTCGTATCGGTCAGCCAAGATGGAAGCAATTGGGTGGCCTACGCAAGTGGACCATATGCAGGGCGGTATGCGCCCACACTGGGCCGTATCTACGATCCGGATAATCCGGACCCTGGACTTGGGGAATGGAACAATTGGTGGGGGGCACCCACCGACCCGTCCTATCCATTAGACCCGGCCATCGTAGCGTCTAACCTCGTCGGACGCACTGTGGCCGAGGTCGCCCGCCTGTACCGAGGGTCGGCCGGCGGAGTGGGGTTCGATATCGACGACCTCGATCTGCCCCCGGATCCCGAGACCGGGCTCAAGTGGGTTCGGTTCGTACGCATCGAACCAGTGGACCAGCTCAATATAAAGGTAGATGCGCTCGTGGCAACGCGACCTGCATCCCCGTTCCGCCACTGGCAGCATGATCATTTTTCCTGGCTCGATCACCTGGCGGAGGAATCGCCCCATGCTGATCCCGGCGCCAAAGGATTGCCCAACGCATTGGCCTATGCGCTTGGCGAGGACCCCTGGGAAACAGAAGCATTCAACGCCTTTGAATCTTACCTTGATCTCGACGAATCGCCTCCTTCGCTCAAGGTGGTCTACGTGCGGAATCCAGACGCCACCGATGCAGGCCTGCTTGTAGAATTCGCTCCCAATCCTTTGGGTATCTGGACTGCCGATGACGTGGACCAGGAGTTCGACGTGGAAACGTTGGAGGATGGACGGGAGCGGGTAACCGCCCGCGCCCCCATGGAGCAGTCGAAAGGCCTATTGAGACTCAAGGTGGTGGTGCCATGAACCGGTCTATGGCACCAGTTCGGACCCGTCGATCTCCGGGCGAGGCGCGAACCCATTCCGCATTCACCCTGGTAGAAATGCTGGTGGTGATTGGGATTATCGCTCTGCTGCTGTCTCTTGCCCTGCCCTCGATCAACCGTAGTCTGAAGTCTGGTCGATCAGTCAAATGCATGAACAATCTTCGCCAAATGGCGATGGCTGCCCAATTGTACGCCAGCCTAAACGACGACTATCTTCCCCCGGCCTATGTTCGAGACCTCAACAGTAATACCACGCTAAGCTGGGACGTGAACGAGATCGGCGGAAGTAGCGTTCCGGGGCTGCTATGGGAAGGGCATGGAGACGCCTCCATCC
>CBFGVE010000281.1:0-4385 GCA_965651915.1 uncultured bacterium | reverse complement strand
TTAATATTGTCATTTTGCGCAAAATGACAATATTAAATGACTGACCCCTTTTTTAGTTCTGGGATTTAAGGACCTCGAAGAGGCTGCTGTAGCGGTCGGTCCAGAGGACTTTCCGACGGGGGGTGTGAGGTCGGCGGTAGTCGGCTAGGGCTTCGTCCCAGTAGGGGCTTTGCGCGAGCAGGATCCAGATGGCGGAGCTGCTTCCTTTGCTCCGGTCGCCTTCGTAGGGGAGGTGGTGGGCTTCGAGGCCGGCTTCTGCGGCGAGGGTGTAGAACAGGTCGCGCAGGTCGAGGAAACGGTTGGAAATGTGTACGGCGATGACGGAGTCCTGGTCACGCAGGTGCTGGAGGTAGAGCGCGATAGCCTCGCGGGTCACCAGATGGGCGGGAATGGCGTCGCTGGAGAACGCATCGAGGACGAACACGTCGAAATTTTGTCCGCCCTGCTCGCGCAGCTCGCGTTCCATCATAAGCCGTCCGTCGCCCAGCGCGATCGTCCAGTCGGCCTCAGTGTCGGCGAGAAAGGTGAAGGGGGCGTCGGGTCCGGCAGCGAACGCGGCGACCAGGGGATTGAGTTCGTAGAGGTGCATCGTGTCGCCGGGCTGCCCGTACACGGCGAGGGTGCCTGCGCCGAGTCCAAGGATGCCCACATGCAGAGGCTGGGCGGGTTCGGCTGTTCGGCGGGGATGGAGCCGCATGGCGAGTTCGGCGGCGGTACCGGTGGCGTAGTAGGCGGTGCCCACGCCGCGCAGCCGGGGCTCGGTGAACTGCAGGCCGTGCATGATGCGGCCGTGCTTCATGCGGAGCACCTCGTGGCCGCCGGCCTCGAGGTCGTGGGTGAGCTCGATTTTCACCACGCCGTAGAAGTTTCGGCCCATGGCGGTGGCGTCGCGGGTCGAGGTTTGGATGCGGAAGCCGAGAAAGATTTCGGACGCGATCAGCGCGGCGACGACCGCCGCGCGCGGCCAGGCCACGTGGTCCATGACCGAGGTCTTACGCAGTGCTGCGTGGAGCAGCGCGAGAAGTGGCGCAACGGCGAGCGCGGCCAGGAGCATGGCCTTCAAATCCACATAGGGCCGGTCCTTGGGCCCGAGCAGGTAGTAGAGCCCATGGAGGCAGAGTCCGCCGACGACGAGCCCGGTCGCGTGGAAGGCGATGCGGCTGCCCCGGTGGAAGGTCGACTGGGCATCGCGCGCGAACAGGATGGCGAGCCCTAGCCAGGCGGCGGCCAGGGTGACGTGGAACTCCCAGTACCCGACGAACAGCAGGGGCGCCGCGACCGCGATGAAGAGCCCGCCGACCACGCCGCCGACCGCGACCATGAGGTAGAACAGCGTGAGGCTTTCGTGGCCGGGTTTCCGCGCTGCCAGTTCGCCGTGGACCAGCATGCAGAAGCTAAACAGGAAAAGGCCGTTGGCCAGCAGTTGTTCGATGATGCCTAGCCCTACGCCCTGGTAGGAGGCCGCGAGCACCGCGATGCTGGAGAGCACGCAGAGGGGAAGGTACCACTCCCGGCGATACCAGCGTCCGGCGGAGAAGCACAGGATGAAGCTGAGCAGGTAGATGCCGAGCGGAAGCACCCATAGAAAGGGAACCACGGCGATTTCCTCGGAAATCTGGTGGGTCACGGCGAGAAACATGGCGACGGTAGAGGCGGCCAGCAGCATCCAGGTAAGCGGTCTGGCGGGCGCGGGCGTGGAGGGTGTGGCGGGGGCGGTGGTGGCGCAAGTTGCAGCGGTGGGTGGTTGGGCGGGGAGGATGGCGCAGCGGACGAGTCCGGCGGCGAAGGCCGCGAACAGCCCTACCCAGAGCAGGGCCTGACTGGGCAGGTCGAGATGGCGTTCGATGAGAAAGGGGTAGCTGGCGAGTGCGAGCAGGGAGCCTGCGTTCGAGTAGGCGTAGAGGCGATAGGCGTCATGGTGGGGGCGGCGGTAGGCGGCCCATCGCTGGATGAGCGGGCTGGTGGTGGAGAGGAGGAAGAAGGGAATGCCGGCCGCGAGCGCGAGGAGCAGGAGGATGTGCGGCGCGGCGGCGCGTTCGGGGTCGGGCTTCCAGGCGTCCCCGGGCAGCAGCGGGCCGCCCCAGGCGTTCCACTGCACCGCGAGAGCGGCGGCTGCCAGCAGCAGGGCGGCGAGGTGAATGCGTCCCTGGATGCGCGGGGTGAACCGACGGTCGAGCAGGTGGCTGTATCCGTAGCCCGCAAGCAGGAGCACTTGGAAGAACAGCATGCACGTTGTCCAGACGGAGGCCGAGCCGCCGAACCAGGGAAGGAAGGCCTTGGCAAGGATGAGCTGGATGAGGAATAGCAGGAAGGCGGAGATGAAGATGGTCGCGGATTCGATCATAATACTCCTAGGTGAACTTCCAGAGGGCCAGCATCCAGATCCCGAAGCCCAGCTCGAGGGCCGCGAGCTTGCGCAGGGTCGCATCGCTTTGCTGGGCGATCGACTCGCCAGTCGTGCCGAATAGCTTGCGGGCGAATCGCTTCGCGGCTCCGGGGAAAAGCAGCGAGACCAGGCCTTCTGCCGTGGTCCAGAGGCCCAGAACGAGGATGAAGGTTTTCATGCCTCGAAGGCCTCTGCGAAGCGGGCGACAAGTTCGCCCGGCTCCTCCTCGCCCACCGAGACGCGCACCAGCCAGCGGGATACGCCGCAGGCTTCCACCGCATCCAGCTCGTGGTAGTGCGCGAGCAGGGTGTAGGGGCAGGCGAGACTGAACACCGCGCCGAGGCTCGGTCCCTTGGAGACCCGCAGGGCGTTGTAGAAGCGGGGTGTCCGTTCCGCCGGGTCCTTCAGCACGAGGGAATATAGAAATCCGTAGCCGCCGTCGGGTTTACGGCAGAGGTCGTAGAGATCGCGGCCCGACCAGTAGGGGAAGAAAAGCTGGTCCACAGCCGGATGCTGGCGGAGGTACTCGGCCACGACCATCGCGCCGCGGTTGAGCCGCCGCACCCGCTCGACGTAGTCGCGGCTGTTGGTGGCGAGCACGAGGGCGTCTTCGGCAGGTAGCTCGGTGTCGGCGACCTGCTCGAAGCCCGCGCGAAAGGCGGGGGCCAGTGGACTGCGGGGGTTGAGCAGGAGGGCGCCGCCCATGACGTTGCCGACGCCGGAGAAAGCTTTCGTAAGGCTGGTGGAGATGAGGTCGGCGTGGGGAGTAACGTCGGCATTCACCGAGGTCGCCACCGTGTCGTCCACCACCAGCGGGATGCCGTGGCGGCGGCAGCAGGTGGCGAGGCGGGGGAGGTCGGGCGGAATGAGCAGCGGGTTGGAGGGGAACTCGCAGAAAAGGCCGGCCAGCTCGGTCGTCGATGCCAGCTCCTCGAGTCGGGCGATGTCGTCGGCGTCGCCCCGGCTCAGGAAATGCACCGTGCCGAACTGCTGCTGCACCTTGAGGGCGTCCACGTAGGGGAAGCCGAACTGCACCGTGGGACGTCCGGGAGCCCGCTCGGCGAGCAGGCGGTGGGCGGCGAAGATCGCCGCCATGCCGCTGGGGTCGAGGCGCACGTCGTCCGTTGCGATGCCGTGACCTTGGGCGAGCCTCGTGGCGATCTCGGCGCGGGCGTCGTCGGCGTTGGGCTCCGGCTCGTTGGCGATCAGGCTCTCGGCCCGGCGTGAGCATACGCCCTCTCCGCAGTGCTGCCAGTAGGATTTGGCGGTGCTGGCGGCGTCATTGCCGAAGATGACGGTGGCGAGTCCGTGGGAGGAGGGGGCGACCCGGATATCGCTGCCGGTGCGGCTGGCGATGTAGGCGGCGGCCCGCTCGGCCGCGGGGACGGAGAGGAAGGACAGCAGCGATTCCCCCTTGCCTGCATGGTCGGCGGCGAGGCGCTGGTGGAGCTGCTGGACGAGCGGGTGGAAGACAAAACGCGGATAGCCGGCCTGGAGGCGGGCGACCAGGGCGGGCTCGCGCTCCTCGTAGTCGATGTTGTCCTGCCAGGTGGGCAGGCAGACCGACGTCGCGTGGGTCTCGTCCGGGAGCGGACGACCCACATGCTCGGGTTTCCAGTAGGGTTCGGTTCGCAGGTCGGTCATGGGCGGGATGGGGAAAGCGCCGCATCGTGCCGTGAAAGGGGTGTCGAATCAAGCCGGGACTGATTCGGGTAGCGCGGAGGCAGGTGGTTCTGCTTGTGGGGGGCTCGGGGCGGGGTGTAGTATGCGCAGCCAGCAACGCCATGACCATCTCCTATCTAGAGAAAATCCTCAAGGCCCGCGTCTACGACGTGGCGATCGAGTCGCCGCTCGACGTGGCCCCCCGCCTCAGCGAGCGGCTTTCGAACACCCTGCTGCTCAAGCGAGAAGATCTCCAGCCGGTGTTCAGCTTCAAGCTGCGAGGGGCCTACAACAAGATGACCAAGCTAACCGCCGGTCAGCGGGCGCGCGGGGTGAT
>CBFGVE010000280.1:0-4396 GCA_965651915.1 uncultured bacterium | reverse complement strand
CGCGAACGTATCAGAATCTGAAAATCATGTCCAGATAATTATGGGAAGGTTAGTATATTGCGAGTCAGGCTGCAAGTGTAGCGCACGCATATGACGCAACGGGACCGGCCACTGTCGAAACGGATGCTTCGACGGATACCCCAGAGGTGTATGCGGCCTATCCGCCGATGGGCGGTCCATACTTTAGGGGCATTTCAACTGTTGCTGCCGGAATCATTCTGAATTTTTGTAATGATGGTGATGCGGCCCTCAGCGCTTGGGAGATCAATCAGGATATGAAGCCAGATATCTACTATGATTACGAATATGTTGCTTTGGACTTCTCTCAAAAGCGGTGGACATACGATCCGCTTGGAACTGATTTCTTTATCTTGGATTTTCCTGTTGATGCGTATCAAATTTATTCATTCGTCGCAGAGGCTCGCTCACTTGCGCTGGGTGCTGACGCTGCAACGGCGGGAGAGATCGGCGGGACTGTCAATCTGAGCGAAGCGCCATATTCCTATGGTAATGGCGACCATGAACATAGCGCACAGTTCCGCTCGACTGTCATTAGGAGGTCCTCCTATTGGCAGACTCTACTTGATGAGTGCGGAATCGTAACCCCATAGAGGATTTTTGCCATGAATCAGTTTAGAATTACTAGATACTTGTTTGTGCTACTAGTACTCGCTTCTACGTGCTCTACTTGGGCTGAGCGCAATGAACGAGATGTCCCTGATGAAGGAACGCTTGATGAGGACAGTCGTGCTGTTCTGAATAGGGTCGAGCGACCGGATAGCATCAAACCAGAAATTTGGAAACTGGCTGTAGACCGATACAAAATCAAAATGGGGAGGAATGCTAATGTCGAGTTTTTTGGCGTTGTGGTAGATCAAAAGATGCAACCTTTAGAGGGAGTCCAAGTCACCGGCTTTGTGCGCGCCTATGACTACACGTATCTTGAAAAATTGGGTTCCGTGGCAAGCGATCAGACGGAAATCGAGTGGGCTGTCACTACGGACAAAAATGGAAGATTTTCCGTAAGTGGTTTGAATGGCCTGTCGCTTCACATTAGAAAACTTGAGAAAAATGGATTTCTTGCCCCCGTCTACAATAAGTATTTCAGGCTCTCAGAAAAGCAATTTCGGACGAATCTATATGAGGCAAGGGAGGATCAACCAGTTGTTTTTAAAATGTGGGCAGAAGACGCAGCGAAAGCGCGTAATCTCATAGAGAAATCGATCAAGCTTGACGGTCTAGCTAACGGTACTGAATATCGACTAAATCTTGAAACAGGGGTACATGTTGATAGGGAAGAAAATCTGTTTGATATAGGGATCAAGGTGCAGGCTGCGCTTCCAGCGGATTCTTCAAGCGGAAAATATGATTGGTCATATTCTTTAATTGCTAATGAGGGTGGATTTGTTGCTACGGATGAAGACCAGGCATTTGAAGCACCAGAAAACGGATATGTGTCTCCTTTTTCGGTAGTGTTCCCGAGTGCCCATGACAGGTGGAGTCGCAAAGATCAACGAAAGTTTTATGTTCGCACCAGAGGTGGCGATCTCTATGCGGTAATCGAATTAACCGTCTATGCTTATCGGACCGGAAAAATACTTGTACGCATCAATAGCGTTGCCAATCTTGATGGTTCACGAAATCTTGCCAATTTACGATAGGCACTTCTCTTCGGCGTTCATGCCTCTTCGTCCATCCCGCATGAATTGCGCCTAACACGGGACGCATAGCATTCCTCCTGTTAGGCTGCTGGGCGCATGCGCGGAGAGGATTCCGCGAGGCGCATCTCTCCCCCTTGAGTGAATGTGCTTCCATTTATGGTTCCCATGCTTGCCCGGTGGAGGAGGTTCGGTGGTGCCGCATCCGGAGCGCTTGATCTCTACTGTCGCGCAGGGTAGGCTACTTCCCCATGACCCTCCACGAGCTGATCACCGACGATGCCTACCGCCACCGCGAATTCCCGGTGACCGGCGAAAAGATTTTCATGGCCCATGCGGCGGTGGCTACGCTTCCCCGCGTCGCCCGCGACACTCTTGTCGAGTATGCCCGCATGGCTTCTACCGACAACCAGGAGAATCCCTGGGTCTGGGAGCAGGTGCTCGAAGCCCGCCGCCTGGCCGCCCAGCTCCTGGGCGCGCGCTCCTCCGAAATAGCCCTCCTCGGACCCACCGCGCTCGGACTCAATCTGGTGGCCGACGGACTCGCCTGGCAGTCCGGCGACGAGGTGGTCTACTATGCCGACGACTATCCCGCCAATGTCTATCCCTGGCTCAAGCTGCGCGACCGGGGCGTCACCCCCGTCGCGCTGCGCCTGACACATCCCGGCGTCATCACCTGGGAAGTGGTCGAGGCATCGCTCACCGCCCGCACCCGGCTGGTCTCGCTGGCCACCTGCCACTTCCTTACCGGCTACCGCGTCGATGTCGAGGGGATCGGTCGCCGTTTGCGCGAGCGCGGCATCCTCTTCTGCCTCGACGCTATCCAGACCCTCGGGGCCTTCCCGCTCTCGGTCGAGCACGTTGACTTCCTCAGCGCCGATGCGCACAAGTGGATGCTGGGGCCGATAGGGCAGGGGATCGTCTACGTGCGTCAGGAGCGCCAGGAGACGCTGCAGCCCACCCTGCTGGGCTCCTGGAACGTGGAGTCCCCGGAGTTCATCGCCCAGGACACGATCGCCTTCTATCCCGGCGCCCGCCGCTACGAGCCGGGCAGCCTGAATATGCCGGGTATACTCGGCATGGCCGCCTCGCTGCGCATGCTCCTGGAAGTCGGCGTTGGTACCATCGCGCACCGCATCCTCGCCCTCCGCCGCGAACTCGAGGAGCGGCTGCTCCCCCTGGGCTTCACCCGGGTGCTGGAGGCTCAGCGCCTCTCCGATGCCGAACGTGCGGGGCTGGACAGCGGAATCCTGTCGGTCCGCCATCATCGCCAGGACCTAGAGGAACTGCACCGCAGTCTGAAAGCCGCCGGGGTGGATGTGTCTCTTCGCCAGAATCGGGAAGGGGAGCGCTTCCTCCGCTTCTCGCCCCACTTCTACAACACCGAGGCGGAGATCGACCGGGTGGTCGAACTGGTCGAGGAAAACACCGCCCGGCCCTACACCCTCGCCCGCCCCGCCCGTGGCCTGCCGAGACGGCTTGGAATACGCCCGGCGGTGTTTGCAGGGGCGCAGCAAGGCGCTACCCCCGGATTTCCGGGATTTCACGGATGATCGGATATTCCGAACAATGGAAGCGCTTCGCGGTCCAATGTCCGAGCCTTGGAAAAGCGCCCAGGCGGTGTGGTGTAAGGAATGTTCTACTGCTGCGATAAGCTGCTGTGGGGCCTTCCCCGCGACATCGTCGAACTTCGAACCCAACCAGGAGAGACCAGCCATGAAGAAATCCCTAGCCCTTGCCGTTCTTGCCGGCCTGTTTGCCGCGTCGGCCCATGCCGCCGAATACCAGCTCGACAAGGCCCACGCCGACGTGGGCTTTTCCGTCCGCCACCTGGGGATAAACATGGTCCGGGGAACCTTCGGCAGCTTCGACGGGGTGCTGCACTACGACGGCAGCCCGGAGAGCGTCCGGATCAACGGAACGGTGGAGGTGACCAGCATCGACACCAGGATCCAGAAGCGCGACGACCACCTGCGCAGCGACGACTTCTTCGACGTCGCCAAGCATCCCCAGATGAAGCTGGAGTCCAAGTCGGCCCGCAAGGAGGGCGACAAGATCGTTCTCACCGCCCACCTCACGATCAAGGACGTGACACTGCCGGTGAACTTCGAGGTCGAGGTCAACGGTCCGGTCGACTCCCCCTGGGGCGACGGGGCCAGGATCATCGGCGTGCGCGCCGTCGCCACGATCGACCGGCAGGACTTCGGCGTGGCCAACACCGGACCCTCCGACAAGCTGATCGGCAACACGGTGAACATCGAGCTGAATCTCGAAGGCAAGAAATAGACCGCCGGCCCACTATGCCGCCGGAGCGCAGCCGCGCTCCGGCGGTTTTTTTTGCCACAATGGACGGATAGAGTTTAAAATGCAAAAAGTTGTAATAAAGGGTAAAAACTTAACATAAATCATATTTGACCGCGAAAAGAAGATGTTGTAAATTGTGTGGAGAGTGAGTTTGTCGTCCCTTTTCACGTGACCGAGAAGCTGTATGCCTGCAAGTATAGAAAGCGCAGCACGCGCATCCTTGGCTGGGTTCTGCGCACCAGGGCAGGGGCGGTTTCGGCGCGGGTTCACCCTCGTCGAGCTGCTGGTGGTCATCGCCATCATCGTCGTGCTGATTTCGTTGCTGATGCCAGCCTTGCGGTCCGGGCGCGATGCGGCCTACACGGCGGCGTGCTCCAGGAACCTGCAGGCCATCATGGTGGCCATGAATCTTTACCTCGCTGACAACGGCAACC
>CBFGVE010000279.1:0-4399 GCA_965651915.1 uncultured bacterium | reverse complement strand
CAGGCCCTCCCCCGACTTGGCCTCGACCTCCCACCCCAGCTAGCCGACCGCCTGGCCCGGCTGGTCCAGCTTGTCGCCGAGGCCAACCGGATCCACAACCTCACCGCCCCCTGCACCGACGAGGAGCTGTGGATGCGGCATGTGCTCGACAGCCTGACCCTCGCTCCCCTGCTCAACCAGCCCTGCGCCGTACTCGACCTCGGCAGTGGCGGTGGATTCCCCGCCCTCCCCCTCGCCATCGCCCTGCCCGACACCGACTTCCACCTCGCCGAGGCCACCGCCAAGAAGTGCCACTTCCTCGCCGAGGCCGCCGACGCCCTCGGCCTGGCCACCCTGCGGGTCCACTGCGGGCGCGCCGAGAATCTCGCCCGCGACCCCAAGCTGCGCGAGGCCTTCCCCACCGCCACCGCCCGAGCCCTCGCCCCCCTCCCCACCCTCCTCGAACTCGCCCTGCCCTTCCTCGAGGTCGGCGGACGCCTCTACGCCATGAAGGGCCGCAAGGCCGAGGAGGAGATCGCGCAATCCGCCAACGCCCTCGAACTGCTCGGCGGCAAGATCGAGACCATCCACCGCCCCAGCGACTCCAGCGCCATTGTCGTCGTACGCAAAACCTTCCGCACGCCCCCGCTCTACCCCCGCCACAACGGCATCCCCGCCAAGACCCCCCTGTAGCGGTCGAGGGTGTCGGGTGGGGGTATTTTCTCGTGAACTTTGCCGCAAACTACCTCGACGCTCTTCCGCGACCTTCGCAACCCCCACTAGCTCTCAGCCCCCGGCACCATAGGTAGCGCGACCGTTAGGCCGTATCCCGGGCGGGTCCTAGCGCCTCACGGCGCCCCTACAAACCCTGCCCTTTCCCACTTGCGCTCATTCGCATCCATTTGCGGTTCCTCCTCCGCATTCACATGCCTGTTCGTCGATGGTTTCCCTTCCCTTTACCCCACCCAAGCGCTAGACTGCTGGAATGCAGCGGATTTCCATCAAAAAGCCCGGCGGCTACGAACATCTCCGCATGGAGCAGGTCGCCGACGCCCAGCCCGATTTCGGCGAGGTGCTGGTCGAGACCACCGCCTCGGGGGTGAACTATGCCGACTGCCTGATCCGGCGCGGGCTCTACGCCTCGGCCAAGGAACTGGTAGGCTACCCCATCACCCCCGGCTTCGAAATCGCCGGCACCGTCGCCCGCACCGGACCCGGCGTCACCGCCTTCCAGCCGGGCGACCGGGTCATCGGCGTGACCTGCTTCAACGGCTACGCCTCCGCCGCCGTGCTGCCACAGGGCCAGGTTTTCCCGGTTCCCGACGGCATGGACCTGCACACCGCCGCCGGGTTCTCCACCGCCTTCATCACCGCCTGGTTCGGCATCCACGAGCTGGCGCATCCCCGACCCGGCGCCGCCGTGCTCATCCACTCCGCCGCAGGCGGCGTGGGCTCCGCCATGGTGCAGCTCTGCCGCCAGGCCGGCTGCCGGGTGGCGGGCGTGGTGGGCTCCCCCCACAAGATCGCCGCCGTGGAGCGCATGGGGGCCGACCTGGTCATCGACAAATCCCGCTTCGACCTCTGGCGCGAGGCCGAGCACTTCGCCCCCCAGGGCTACGACGTGATCTTCGACGCCAACGGCATCGATACCCTCGAGGCCAGCTACCGCCATCTGGCCGCGGTCGGCAAGCTCGTCGTCTACGGCTTCCACAGCATGCTCCCCCGCAGCGGCCAGGCCACCAACCGGATGAAGCTGGCGTGGCGCTATCTCCGAACCCCCCGCTTCAACCCCTTCGAGCTGGCCAACCGTAGCCGCAGCGTGATGGGCTTCAACCTCAGCTACCTCTTCGACCGACGCGAGCTGCTCCAGGACGCCATGCGCCAGCTCTTCGCGATCCACCGCGCGGGCAAGATCGAGGCCCTCCCGGTCTGCGCCTACCCCGCCCAGGACGCCGCCCGGGCCCACGAAGACCTGGAATCCGGCCAAACCGTCGGCAAACTGATTCTCGTCTGGTAGCCACCCCGCCCCAATCCTTGTCCCGATCGTTGTCAACCTCCACAACCAGACGTCGTCGGATCAAGTGAAGCCCTGATGGGTCAGGGATTCGACGAAGATCGGGACGAAGATTATGCGTTCCAAGGTTCGGACAATGCGCCTCGGAAGTTGTCCAAGCCTTGGACGTTTCGGGGACGGACTTGTCCTGGCATTGGAATCTGGCGAGGGCGGCGGGTCAGGCGCTTTCGGCACCGGCGAGCTGGCCGCAGGCGGCATCGATGTCGATGCCTCGCTCGACCCGCACCGTGCAGGGCACGCCGCGGTCCTTCAGTACCTGCTGGAAGTCGAGCACACGGCGGCGGCTCGAACGGGCGAGCGGCGCGCCCGGCACCGGATTCCAGGGAATCAGATTCACATGCACGAGCTGGGGCCGCTCGCGCATCGGCCCGTTGCGCAACACCTCGGCCAGCTCGCGCGCCTGCTCGGGCCCGTCGTTCTGGCCTTCGAGCAGCACATACTCGAAGGAGATGCGGCGGCCGGTGCGGACGGTGTAGTCCCGCGCCGATTCCATCAGCGCCTGCACCGGGAAGGCGCGGTTCACCGGCATCAGCCGGCTGCGCAGCTCGTCGCTGGCGGCGTGGAGCGAGATGGCGAGGTTGACCTGGAGCGGCTCCTCGGCCAGCCGGTTGATGCCGGGCACCAGGCCAACGGTGGATACGGTGAAGTTGCGGGCGCCGAGGTTGAAGCCCTTGGGGTCGTGCAGGCGCTCGACCGAGCCCCACCACTGCTCGTAGTTGTTGAAGGCCTCGCCCATGCCCATGAAGACGATGTTGCCGAGGTGCGCGGGGAGGCGTTCCGGCCTCGGAGTGCGGGCGCTGCCCGGCACTTCGGCAGCGGGGTTGGCCGCGATCCTTCTGGTCTCGCGGGCCGCCCAGAGCACCTGCTCGACGATCTGCCCCGAGGTGAGGTCGCGCAGGAAGCCGAGCTTCGCGGTCGCGCAGAACACGCAGCCCATGGGGCAGCCTGCCTGGCTCGACACGCACACCGTCGCGCGGTCGGGATAGACCATGAGGACGGCCTCGATCGTCTCGCCCTGCGGTAGCTTGAAAAGGGCCTTGCGGGTGAGCCCGCCATCGCCGGTCTGCACCTTCACCTGCTCCAGATTGCCGATGCGGGTGTCCGCCGCAAGGCGGGCTCGGAGTTCCTTGGATAGGTCGGTCATCTCGTCGAAGGACGCGGCGAGGTTCACATAGAGGTGGCGGTAGATCTGCCGGGCCCGGAACGCGGGCTGCCCCCAGGACTTCAGCAGACCGGCCAGCTCGTCGGGGGTGCAGTCGTAGAGATTTACGGGAAGGGCGTCGCTCATGGGTGCTTCTTGCCCTTCGCAAATTCACGCAGGCCGGGAATGAGTTCGCCGATGCGGGTTTCGATCTCCGCCAGCAGGCCCTGGCATTTCGCGCAGTCGCCCGATTTCAGCATGCCCTCCAGATCCGCAAGCATGCCGGACACCACCTGGGACCCGAAGTTGGATACGGACCCCTTGAGGGTGTGGGCGGCGGCGGCGGCCCGCTCGCGCTCGTGCGCCTGCATGGCGGAGCGCAGGCTGCCGAGCTGGGCGGGCGCGTCCTCGGCGAACAGCTCGACCACCTCCCCGAGCAGATCGAGGTCGCCCGCGACCGTCTCCATAAGCATGGCGGGGTTGAAGAGCAGCGCGGTGACTGCGCCGGACCGGGTTTCCTTGGGCATGGTGCTGGTCTCAATGGCGTGGAACAGTTCGTCGGCGTTGATGGGTTTGGTGATGTAGCCGTCCATCCCGGCCTGTATGCAGGCGTTGAGATCCTTCTTCATCGCGTGTGCGGTCATCGCCACGATGGGGATGCGCTTGCCGGAACCCTCCTCACGACGCCGGATCTCGCGGGCGGCCTCCATGCCGTTCATCACCGGCATCTCGACATCCATGAGGATGGCGTCGAACCCGCCGCCGGCCCAGCGCTCCACCGCGAGGTCGCCGCGCCCGGCGACCTCTACCGAATGTCCGCGCTTCTTCAGCAGGCTCACCGCGACACGCTGGTTGACCTCGTTGTCCTCGGCGAGCAGGATGCGGAGGCTCCGGCGGATGTGGGTGCGCTTGTATTTCTCCTCCCATTCCGGGGGCGTGGATTCGAGTCCCGCGCCATCGGCGATGCCGAAGGGAACGACGAAGCTGAAGCGGCTGCCCGGCCCGCCCTTTCCGGGATGGTGCTTGTCGGCAAACGGGCTCTCCAGCCAGATCTTGCCGTCCATGCGCTCGACCAGGCTGGCCGAGATCGCCAGGCCCAGGCCGGTGCCGCCATACATGCGGGTCGTGGTGGAGTCGGCCTGGGTGAAGGCCTGGAAGATTTTCTGCTGCTGGGCCGGCGTCACGCCGATGCCGGTGTCGGCGAC
>CBFGVE010000278.1:0-4432 GCA_965651915.1 uncultured bacterium | reverse complement strand
GAGGCATCTTGGTCTGGACTCGGGCGGCGTCGAGGCCGAGGCCGATGAGGTAGGCGCGTACGGCGAGGGCCCGGCGCTCGCCGAGAGCGAGGTTGTATTCGCGGCTGCCGCGCTCGTCACAGTGCCCTTCGACGATCACGCCCGCCTGGGCGTTGCTGCGGAGGGCGCTGTGGACAGCTTCGATCTTGGAGCGCTCACCGGAGCCCACCATGGAACTGTCGTAGTCGAAGTAGACTGGAGCGAAGGTGCCTTCGCCGTAGAGGGAAATGTCATCGTCGCGGTAGCCGAGGCTTTCGCCGTCGATGCCAACACCCACGACCGGGTTGAGCATGTCATTACCCTGGCCGCCCCGAGCCTTGGCGCCTTTGCTCTTGCAGCCGACAGACATCGAGACAACGAAGGCCATGAAGACCACTGTGCTAATGAAACGCATCTTCGACATTGTATGTTTCCTTTGTTCAAACCCCGCGCGATGGTGCATCAGCGGGACCATGCAGGCGAGTACCAGTCGCCTGAAATATTGTGCAAACGTACGGGTTCATCTCCCATGGTGTCAAGAATGTACAGGGCGGAGCGGTAGTTTTCCGTCCGGCTGCAGACAATGTGGCGCCCGTTGGGGGCCCAGGAGGGGTCCTCGAAGTCGGCAAATCCGCTGCTTACCTGCCTGGTTTCCCCGGTTTCTGGATGGGTGACCACGATGTGGTACTTGCCCCCGATTCGGCTTGAGTGGGCGATCCAGCCCGTCGGGCCCCAGTCTGGCGCGACATTTTCGGAGCCTCGCAGGGTGAGGCGGCGAGGGGCGCCGCCGTCGCGGTTGACGATGTAGATTTGGGGGCTGCCCGACTGGTCGGACACGTAGGCGATCTGGCGGCCATCGTTGGACCATGTGGGGCTGGCTTCAGCGGCGGGGGTGCGGGTCAGCCGAGTGAGCCGGTCGCTCCGGGCGTCCCGCACATAGAGTTCCGGATTCAGATCCTTCGAGAGAATGAGCGCCAGGAAGCGGCCATCGGGAGAATATGCCGGGCCGGTGTTGAGTCCAGCATAGTTCGAAATCCGCTGGCGGCTGCCGGTGGCGAGAGTGATCTGGTAGATATCGGGGAAGCGCTTAAGGAAGGAGGTGTAGACCAGATGAGCGTTGTCGGGAGACCATTTGGGAGCCACGCTGACCGAGCGGTCCTGGGTGAGCTGGATCATGTTCTCGCCGTCATAATCGGAAAGGTAGATTTCCTTGGCTCCCGAGCGGGTACCGATCATGGCGATGCGGGTGGAGGCAATGCCCTTGCGTTCGGCCACTTTTTCCACGATGTCGTCCGCCACGCGATGGGCCAGGGCGCGCACGCCCGCCACGCTATGCTGGTAGCGCTGGCTGAGGTGGTTACGCTGGGTGCCTGTATTGTAGACGCGGATTTCGACCACAACATCGCGTCCGGTGTCCGTTGCGGAACCCAGCACCCGGAACTCGCCGGAGCTGGCCACGGTGCGGAACCACCCCGAGCGTTGAAGGTCCCGCTCCAGCACCGTGAAGAACACGGTGGCCTGGGAGCCTGCAACGGTTAGTCCGGAGAGATCGATCGAGGCCTTTTCGGAGCCGTCCTTGCGGACCACCACCTGGGCGGAGGCCTGAGTGCTTAGGGCGAAGAGAAGGGCGAGAAGTAGAGGTAGTGTACGCATAGCAGTAGTCCTCGGAAAGGGAATGCCCAAACCTTAGCGGCACTAGGGCACGGGGTAAAGTGAAGTTGGAAAAAATCGATACGCTATCCCGACAGCTCGAACTCAACGGTGATGTCCCGGTAGGCACCGCGGAAGCTGGAGGGGAGCGCGGGGAGTCGGCTGGTGGCGTCGAGGGCGCGCTGGACCGACTGGTCCATCAGGGCATTTCCGGATCGGCGGAGGATCTCTTTGCGGGTGACGGACCCATCGCGCTGAACGCGGACGCTCACGAGAACCGACAAGCCCGACCGGGCGCTCAAACCGCCTGGCTGCTGCCAGGCCTCGTACATGGCCACCCTGATTTGGGCGTAGTAGGAGGGCGGAAGGTCGTCTGCTGCCGGAGTTCCGGTCGCCTGGGCGGGCATGCCCTGCTTCAGCATGTCCCGGATCTGCTGCTCGGTCATGCGGGGCGGCGGTTTGCTATCCCGAGGGGGATCGCGGCGCACCCGTGTCTGGCTGACCTCGACCTTGGGCCGCTCCGGCTTTGGCTTCGGGGGCTCGGGTTTCGGCGGGGTGGGTTCGGGAATAGTTTTGGGCGGGTCGGGTGGTGGAGGTTGTGGCGGAACTGGATCAGGGCTAGGGGGATCGGGAATCGGAGGGGCGGGCGCGAGGGGTGCAGGAGCGGCCAGATCGATAAAGGTGACGATTTCGTTGGGCTTGCTGCGGTCGCGCAGGAAATTCACAATAGCCGGAATAAAGAGGAACAGCAGCACAGCCAGCCCGTGTAGGCCCGCGATAAACCAAAAGCGTCGACGAAAATCCATTCAGCTAGCGTCCCTCATTCTGAGTGACCAGGGCCATGCGGGTGATGCCTGCGCCATGCAGGATGCGCATGATCTCGACCACCTTGCCATAGTGCAGCATTTCGTCCGCCCGCACGAAAACGGTTGTATCGGGATCGGCGGTGCCGAGAAGTTTCATTTCCTCGGCAAGACGGGGGAGGTCAACCACCTGGTTGTCCAGGTAGATCGTGCCCTGGACATCGACGCTGATTTTCCGGCTGTCCTTTGGGCTAAGGTCGGCGGCCTGCCCTTTCGGAAGGTTGATGGGGACACTCTGCTCTATAAGCGGAAATGTGATGATAAACGTGATCAGCAGGATGAACGTAAGGTCCATCAGGGGGGTCATGTTGATCTCGCTGATGTTAGGCAGCGAACTAAGGGTGGTGCGGCGTGCCATGGGTCTATCGCTCCTGCACGTAGTGGCGTTCCACATCGGCGACGAGTTCCTGGGCGAACCCGTCGGTGAGTACGTGCAGCTCGCGGATGCGGGCGAGCAGAAGGTTGTAGGCGACAGCGGAGGGAATCGCAACCAGCAGCCCAATGACGGTCGTGAGCAGGGCTCCGGCAATACCCGGGGCAACGGCGGAGAGGTTGGCCGAGCCCACGACCGCCATGCTGCCGAACGAATCCATCACGCCCCAAACCGTGCCGAGCAGTCCGAGGAAAGGGCAGGTCGTGACCGCGATGGCGAGGATGTTCATGCGGCGTTCGAGAATGAGAATCTGGTCGGGAACATTGCGGTCCACCGTGGTGCGCATGCGCTCGAGCTGCTTGCGGCTGACGGAAAATCCACTTCGCACCAGGGCACCCGCGAACAGTCCCTCGCCTCCCCCACCCTGCTGGTCTTCTGCATCCGCAACCTCCATGCAGCCCTTCTGGTAGAGCACGGAAAGGGGGTTCTCACCATAGTTCTGGCGGCGCAGGAAGAGCGCCAGGGGCTCGGCTTCGCCGCGGAATACCCGAAGAAAACGCCGGGCATTGGACTCCGCCTTCCTCAACTCGGTGAACTTGGTCACCATCAGCGTCCATACGTAGATGGAACTGAAGAAGAGGACGAGAGTTATGATTTTCCCCGCGAAGTTGCTTTCGCGGAATGAGTACATGACATCGGCGAAAAGGAGCAGATTCATCCGGTCTCCGTGAGGTCTGGAAAGCGAGAGGTTTCAGGAAGCTCCGACTCTACCCGCCACGGCTTGGCGGGTCAACTGCGGCGCTAGGCGGACCCGCGAGATCCTGCGGAGCCACGAAAGTCGTGGAATCCTTGATCCGCTGGCCCCGCCGCGATCAGATGGCCACGCACTAACCGGTAGCGGCGGGATCGGGGGACAGTTCAATGCGTGGAGCGTCCTTCCAGAGGCGTTCCAGGTCGTAGAAAGCACGCGCATCGGGAACGAACAGATGAACCACTACCGAGAAATAGTCCAGGGCGATCCAGCCGCTGTCTGGAGTTCCTGCCATTCGGAACCTTCTGTGCCCCTGATGTTTAAGGCGGCGATCCACCTCGTCGGATAGCGCCTTGAGATGGGGTGCGCTAGAGCCAGTGGCGATGAGATAGTAGTCGGTTATGCCGGACAGCTCGCGCACGTCGAGGGCGAGAATATCCCGGGCTTTTTTCGCATCAAGCGCTTCGGCAGCAATAGTGACGATGGGTTCGGTTTCGATGGCCATACCTCCGGTTGGAAAATTAGCTCAGATAGAGCCCGTGTTCGCGAATATACATTTCCACCATGCGGGGCACAAGCCAGCGAATGCTCATTCCTTCGGCCACACGCATGCGGATGTCGCTGGAGGAGATTTCCATCTGGTGCCCCTGTACGAGGTTGCGAGCAAGCCGTTGGGGCCATGGGGCCGGAAGCCGCCTCTCTCCCAGCATGCCGGGGTCGAATCCCGGGCGAACTACGGTGGCGAATTCCACCAGTTCGAGCAATGTGGTGATTTCC
>CBFGVE010000277.1:0-4443 GCA_965651915.1 uncultured bacterium | reverse complement strand
GGCAGGGCCCCGCGGGGGCCGGCCATGGAGTAGAGGAGGGCGACGACGGCGACGATCGTGATCGCCCACCCGATCGTGCGCCTGGCCGCCTCGAGCACGACGATCACGGCGATCACGCCGGTGACGATGTCGCGCTGCAGGAAGAACCCGGAGCGCCTGATGATGCCGTCGAGGTCGACGAGCAGGTAGAGGCCGATGTAGGCCGACGCCGCGACGAACAGCCCGTCGACGACCCAGTCGAGCGCCGTGCGCGGCCGCTTGCGCAGGGGGAACGCCAGGAACGTGATGACCAGCACGACCATCAGGTGGAAACCGCGCTGCACGAACAGGTTGAACGGCCTCACGCCGGCCGTGTAGAGCTGGAACGCTCCCAGCGCGACGGCCAGGAGGGTGATGGCGCCGATCACCCAGGGCGCCAGCGGCGGTCCCTGGCGCTCCTCGGCCGCGGGTGGGGAGCCGGTCTTCGCGTCGGTCATCTCTCTCCTGCTCATCCTGCTCGGGGTGGTCTCCTTCCTCAAGCTCCCGCTGCGCGAGTATCCCGACATAGACCCGCCGGTGATATCCATCGACACCCGCTACCCTGGCGCGGCGGCCAACGTCGTTGAAACCCGCATAACCCAAGTCATCGAAGACCGCATCGCCGGCATCGAGGGCATCAAATTCATCAGCTCGACCAGTAGCGATGGCCGCTCGCGCATTTCGGTGGAGTTCACCACCGGGCGCGACATCGACGACGCCGCCAACGATGTACGCGACCGGGTATCCGGGGTTCTCGACGTGCTGCCCCTCGAGGCCGACCCGCCGGAAATCGAGAAGGCGGACTCGAGCGACGACGTGATCATCTGGCTTTCGCTCACCAGTCCCAACCGCGACAGCCTCGAGCTGACCGACTACGCCAACCGATACATCGTAGACCGCTTCTCCGTGATTCCAGGAGTGGCGCGGGTGCGCATCGGCGGCGGTCGAGACTATGCCATGCGCATCTGGCTAGACCGGACAAAACTAGCCGCCCGCAATCTTACCGTGAACGACGTGGAGGAAGCGCTCCGCGCCCAGAACGTCGAACTGCCCGCAGGCAGCATCGAGTCCATCACCCGCCAGTTCACCGCCCGTACCGAGCGGGGCTACCGGACCGAAGACGACTTCCGCCAGCTCGTCATCCAGCGAGGTGAAAACAACTATCTCGTACGACTCGGCGATGTAGCCCGCGTGTCGAAAGAGGCCGTCGAGGAACGCACCCTCTACCGAGGCAACGCCCAGCCCCGCGTGGGCATCGGCATCATCAAGCAGTCCACCGCCAACACCATCGATGTAGCCCAGGCCGCCATCGACGAAGCCACCCGGATCAGCCCGACCCTGCCCGAGGGCATGCAGATCGTGCCCGCCTACGACACCTCGGTGTTTGTCCGCAACGCGGTAAACGAAGTGTATTCCACACTGGCCATCGCCGTGATCCTGGTCGTCATCGTCATCTGGCTGTTCATCGGCAGCGTCCGCGCCATGATCATTCCCGCCGTGACCATCCCGGTCGCCATGGTCGCTACTTTCACCATCCTGCTGCTCATGGGCTTCACGGTGAACCTGCTCACCCTGCTCGCGCTCGTGCTCGCCATCGGCCTGGTGGTGGACGACGCCATTGTGGTGCTGGAAAACGTCACCCGACGCATCGAGGAGGGCGAATCACCTCTGGTCGCCACGTTCCACGGCACCCGCCAGGTTGGATTCGCCGTGGTCGCCACCTCGGTGGTCCTCATCTCGGTCTTCACCCCCATCGCGTTCCTGGAAGGCGATCTCGGCCGGCTCTTCGCCGAGTTCGCCATCACCATGGCCGCCGCTGTCTTCTTCTCCACCCTGGTGGCCCTCTCCCTCTCGTCGATGCTCGCCTCCAAACTGCTCACAAAAAGCCGAAAGACCCGCCTGAGCCAGCGGATCGACGATGGATTTACCCGGCTGCGCCGACGCTACCTCTGGGTTCTCGAGCGCTGCCTGCGCCACCCAATCATCGTTCTCGTTCTTTTCCTGGTCCTAATGGCAACCGCCTTCGTTCTATTCCGGGCCGTACCCTCCGAATACGCCCCCAGCGAGGACCGCGGGGCCTTCTTCGTCCAGGTGAACGGGCCGGAAGGCGCCTCGTTCGAATACATCGCCGAATACATGGACATCATCGAGGCCCGCCTCATGAAGTACGTGGATTCCGGGGAGATCGCCCAGATCATCGCCCGGGCGCCGCGTTCCTTCGGTCCCGCCGCCAGCTTCAACGACGGCATCTTCATCGCCGTCCTCGGGCCGTGGGAGAACCGGAGGTCGGCGTGGGACATCATGGACGAACTCCGCGCAGAACTTTCCGACCTCACCGGCGTACGCGCCTTCCCGGTCATGCGCCAAGGCTTCGGGCGAGGTATTCAGAAGCCGGTCCAGCTTGTGCTCGGCGGCGGCACCTACGAGGAACTCGCCGAATGGCGCGACATCCTCTTCGCCCTGATCGACGAAAACAATCCCGGCTTTGTCGGCATCGACAGCGACTACAAAGAGACCAAGCCCCAGATCAGCATCTCCATCAACCGCGACCGCGCCGCCGTGCTGGGCGTCAGCGTGAGCGCCATCGGCCGCACCCTCGAATCCATGCTCGGCGGGCGGCGCGTGACCACCTTCATCGAGGGCGGCGAGGAGTACGACGTGATCATCGAAGGCGAACGCGAAGCCCAGCGGACCCCGACCAATCTTCAGAACATCTACGTGCGGTCCGACACCGGCGAGCTCATCCCCCTCTCGAACCTGGTCGAACTGAAGGAGTTCGCCGATTCCAGCTCGCTCAACCGCTACAACCGCCTCCGCTCGATCACCATCGAGAGCAGCCTGGCCGATGGATTCTCGCTGGGTTCGGCGCTAGCGCACCTCGAAAACCTCGTGCGCGAACACCTTCCCGAGACCGCCGCCATCGACTACAAGGGCCAGTCGCGCGACTTCAAGAACAGCGGCTCCTCCCTCCTCTTTGTGTTCGCGCTGGGCATCGTCATTGTGTTTCTCGTTCTGGCCGCCCAGTTCGAGAGCTACGTGCACCCCCTGGTGATCATGCTCACCGTGCCCCTGGCCATCACCGGGGCCCTGGCCGGCCTCTACGTCTTCGACGGCAGCCTCAACATCTACACCCAGGTCGGCCTCATCATGCTGGTGGGGCTCGCGGCGAAGAACGGCATTCTCATCGTGGAGTTTGTCAACCAGCTCCGCGACCAGGGCATGGAGTTCCGGAAAGCCATCCTCGAGGCCTCCTCCATCCGGCTGCGTCCCATCATCATGACCGGCATCACCACCGCCGCCGGGTCAATCCCGCTCATGCTCTCGTCGGGGGCCGGCTCCGAAACCCGCGCCGCTATCGGCATCGTCATCTGCTTCGGCGTGCTGGCGGCGACCTTCTTTACCGTGCTCATCGTGCCGGTCGCCTACAGCATCCTTGCCCGCACGACCGGATCACCGGGCGATGTCGCCCGCGCCCTCCGCGAGCAGGAAGCCGAGTTCCACCTCAAGGAGGCCGACCGTTGAGCCCGAGACTCCTTCTCCTCCTCGCGGTCGCGCCCCTCGCCGCCTGCACCTCGGTTGGCCCGAACTACACCCCGCCCGAGGCGTTTCAGGACACGCCCTGGGCAGAAAGCCTGCCCGGCACCGCAGCGGACGCCCCGCCCATCGCCGAATGGTGGAAGCAGTTCGACGACCCGCTGCTCGAATCCCTGCTCGCTCAGGCCATGAACGGAAACCGGACCCTTCTCGCCGCCGAAGCGCGCATCGAACGCGCCGTCGCGCTGCGCCAGGCGGCGGGATCGCCCGCCCTGCCCCGGCTCGATGCCGAGGCAGGCCACTCCCGCCAGCGCAGCAGCCGGGCCACCTCCAATGGCAATTCCGATCGGTCCACCCGGTCAATCTACGACATCGGGCTCGCCGCCTCGTGGGAGATCGATCTCTTCGGAGGCACCCGCCGAGCCAGCGAGGCCTCCGCTGCGCGCGTGGACAGCACCGTCGAACGCCTCCGGGCCGCCCGTCTCGCCCTGCTCGCCGAAGTGGCCAGGAACTACTTCGCCGTGCGGGGCGCGCAGAAGCGCATCGCCATCACCCAGGCCAACATCGAACTGCAGTCGCGTACCTACGACCTGATCGAGAATCTGTACCATCTCGGTGAAGCCAGCGAATTCGACCTCAGCCGCGCCCGCGGACAGCTCCAGCTCACCCACTCCCGCCTGCCCGACCTCGACGCCGATATGCGCGCCGGCATTTACCGCCTCTCGGTACTGCTGGGCAGCCCTCCCGCCACGCTCGTCGACGCATTGGCCCAAGCCGCCCCCCTGCCCTCCCTACCCGACCTCCTCCCCATCGGCCAGACATCCGACCTCCTTCAGCGACGACCCGACATCCGCATCGCCGAACGTGAACTCGCCGCCGCCCCCGCCGACA
>CBFGVE010000276.1:0-4460 GCA_965651915.1 uncultured bacterium | reverse complement strand
CCAGAGCGATCCGTGGCTACGCTGGGTTGGATGGGGAGGCGGGGAGTGAGGGGCGGGGGAAGGTGGCGGGGGCGGCGTACGGGGCTCGCCGGGATCCTTGCCCTGGCGCAGCTCTTCCTCGCGTTTCTTTAGGGCTTGCTGGATGAGGCTCATTAGAGGTCTCCGAGTTCGGCGAGGGCTTTTTTCACGTGGGACGCAGTGATGAGATGGGTGGAATCCACATAGCCGGAGAGCAGGGCGTTGTCGCACAGCGTGTTGATGATGCGCGGCGTTCCTCGAGACCGCTTGTAGATAAGGCGAACAGCGCTACGGTCGAAGCGGAGTCCTGAGTTGCCTCCGGCGACATGGATGCGGTGGGCGATGTAGCCGGCGGTTTCGGTTTCGTCGAGCAGGTCCAGACGACAGCGCACCATGATGCGCTGCCGGAGCTGGCGCAGGTCGTCTCGGTTGAGGCGCTTCTTCAGCTCGGGCTGTCCGGAGAGAATGATCTGCATCAGTTTGAAGCGGTCGGTTTCCAGGTTGTTCAGCAGGCGGATCTGTTCGAGGACTCCGGGCAGGAGATCCTGGGCTTCGTCGATGATCAGGACGACATTGCGGCCTTCGTTTGCCTGTTCGAGCAGGAAGCGGTTGAGCTGCTGGATGTGTTCGAGTCGGTCTCGACCCGAAGAGCTGAGGCCGAAGTCATCGAGAATGGCTCGCAGGAGCTGGCTTTCGGTGACGGCGGGGTTGAGCACCAGGGCGGTGGAGACGGTGTCGGGCAGGCTGGAGAGCAGTGCCCGGCAGAGGGTGGTTTTTCCGCAGCCGACCTCGCCGATGAGTTCGATGAAACCCTTCCGCTGCTCGACGCCGTAGACCAGGGCGTCGAGCGACTCCCGGTGACGCTTCGAATAGTAGAGGAAGCGCGGGTCGGGGGTGATATTGAAGGGAAACTCCTGCAGCCCGTAGAAATCGAGATACATGGGTTAGGCCAGGCGGGGGTAGGGGACGCCGAGGAGGCGGGAAAAGGCGCGGTCGAGGGTTTTGCGCTCGTCGCGGACGAAGCGGCGCAGGGCGGCAACGCGGTCGTTGTAGAGGGTGAAGTCGAGCCCGGCTGGGGCGCCGAGGTGCTGCTTGGCGGCGAGCGCGGCGTGGGCGTCGGCGGATTCCAGCTCGCCTAGGTGGGTTTTCACATGCTGGTAGGCGTCGCGGAACGGCATGCCGCCGGCCACGAGTTCGAGGGCGCGGTCGGTGGCGAAGACGCCGGGCTGGAAGCCGCGGAGCAGGGCGTCGCGGTTGACGGCGAGATCCTGCATCATGAGCCGGGCGACCCCGAGGCTGGCGCGGGTGGTTTGGAAGCCCTCGATGAGTGGCTCCTTGGTTTCCTGAACATCACGGTTGTAGCCTGAGGGCAGGCCGCGAACGACCTCGTAGACGGCGCAGGACTGGGCATGGACGCGGGCCGCCTTGGCGCGCATGAGTTCGAGAGCGTCGGGGTTGTTCTTCTGGGGCATGATGCTGCTGCCGGTTCCGTGGTCGGCGGCGAGCTTGAAGTAGCCGAACTCGGGCATGGTGTAGAGCATGAGGTCCTGGGCCCAGCGGGAGAGGCTCAGCATGATCTGGGCGAGGGTGGCGAGGAGGATGGATTCGAGCTTGCCCCGGAGGGTTATCGCGTAGGCGACATTGTGGGTGGGGCGGGAGAAGCCGAGGAGGTCGGCGACAAGCTGGCGGTCGATGGGGAGGGGTACACCGAAGCCGGCGGCGGCGCCAAGGGGGCTCTGGTCGTTGAGTTCGTAGGCACTGAGCAGCATGGCGGCGTCGTCGAGCAGCGACTCGGCATGGCAGGTGGCCCAGAGGCCCACGCTGGCGGGCATGGCGGGCTGCATGTGGGTGCGCCCGGCCATGGGGAGCTTGGCGTGGCGCTTGCCGAAGGCGACCAGTACTGAGGCGAGCAGGGCGAGATCCTCGGCAGTGCCGAGAAGCTGGTCGCGGGCATAGATGCGCAGATCTACGGCGACCTGGTCGTTGCGGCTGCGGGCGGTGTGGATGCGTTTGCCGATATCGCCGAGCTGGGTGGTCAGGGTGCGCTCGACCGCGAGGTGAACGTCCTGGTCGTCGATGCGGATTTCAAACCGGCCCTCCCGGCCCTTCCGCATGATGTCCACCAGGCCGGCGATGACCTGCGAGGCCTCGGCACGGGAAACCAGCGCGGGCTTGATCGGCATGCGGGAGAGCATGGTGACGTGGGCGGCGTTGCCCAGGCAGTCGGCCTCGACGAGGTGGCGGTCGAGTTCGACGTCGCGGCCAGCGGTGTAGGCGAGCACGAGGGGGTCGATGGCGCCGACGATGGTTTTCTTAGCGGTGGTCATGGATTCTCCTGGGCGCTGGCCGCTGGGCTGGGTGAAGGGCCATCGTTTATGGAACCCGAGCGTAGCGGGCGGGTGGCCAGTGTCAAGTCTCGTGTCCCGACCAGGAGTCATGCCCCTGCACCATCTCGCCCGGCGTGCATGGGGCCCATCACGGCAAGCTGATTGCGAGGCAGGGCACTAGGGGCTGGTGGGTTCTTTGGAGGGGCTGGGGTTGATGGGGTCGGGAGTGGAGCTGTCGGCGAACTGGGCCTTGAGGTCGGCAAACTGGCGGTCGAGCTGTTCTGGGGATACACGCGCGGCGGAAAGCATAATTTCCATCAGGCGGTCTAGGCGTTCGGCATCGCGCACGATCTGGCTGCAGAGCTTCGCACGCTCCTGTTCCCGGGTGCTTCTTTTTCCGTGCTCCAGAGGGAAGGGTTCGGCCTCGAGGATATTCAGAAGCTGGGTGGCGCAGGAGATGCCGGCAACCGGGTTGCGGATGCCGTCCCCGATAATGGAAACGATTTTTTCGACCATGCGGTCGCGGTTGGCGATGTGAGCCTGCGCGTGGCCGCGCATGATGCCGGATATGTCGATGAAGATAATCAGGTCGTAGCCTTCGGGGAAGGCGTCCCGGCCGATGGAGGCCAGGGGCGCTCGCTCGATGGCGGCGGCGAATAGCTGGCCGTCGGTACGGCGGAGGTAGCCATACTGGCGGTTGGCGTTTCCCTCGTCTTGCTCGCCGAGGGTCAGGGTGGCCTGGAAGTCGTTCCAGGGCTTTCCGAGCAAGCCAGAGCAATCGAGTAGCTCGTGGGCGAGGTTGCTGGCGGCTACGATGCGTCCCGGGGCGTTCAGGACGATGAGGCCGGCGTGGGTGCCGTGGAAAAGCTGTGCGAGCAGGTCCACGGCAAGCTGGGGAGAGAGGCCTCCGTAGCGGCGGCGGAGGGCGAGCGCAATGCCGGTCCAGCCGAGCAGCAGCAGGAGGGCAAGGAGCAGGAGGGGAAGGCCCCATGACCGGCCATCGGCCAGGGTGCTGGGTACAGCCGTCAGGGGGTGCAGCACGAGGCTCACATAGAGCAGCGCGCTGACCATGAGCACAGACATCGCGGCGCGAACGCCGCCGGTGAGCGCGGCGGAGATCACGGCGAAGGGGTAGAGGAGCCCGTACATGGGTGCGTCAGGGCCGCTCACCAGCAACACGCAGGTAATCCAGACCAGGTCGAGCAGATAGACGTAGAGCAGGCCGGGGAGGGGGCGGTGGGGAGCGAGCGCCATGCGGTAATAGGGAATGCAGGCGGTAAGGGCGCCGACGAGGGCGGCGAGAAGCAGGGGGCCGGATTCTGCGGCGTCGTAGAGCGGGACGGCCACGGCGAAAATCAATAGGCCGAGGCGTAGGGCGAGGAGATAGAGGTCGAGGGTCCGGTCCGGATGGCCGGTGGGGAGTTTTTCGCCTGGCTGTTGATCCGTTGTCCTGCGCATTGCCCATTCCGCCGCGGCGACTGCGCCGCACTAACCTAGAAAGCTACGATTTCATGCATCTTGAAGATGGGCATGAACATACACAGCACCACGCCGCCAATCACCAAGCCCAGAAAGACCATCAGCAGGGGCTCAATGAGCGAGGTCAATCCGCTAAGCATGGCCTCGACCTCATTATCGTAAAATTCGGATACTTTGTCGAGCATGTCGTCTACCCGGCCGGTTTTCTCGCCTGCCGAAAGCATGTGGATCATCATGGGGGGGAAGGATTTGTCCTTCACCAGCGCGCTGGAGAGGTTCTCGCCGCGCTCGACCGTGTCGCGGGCGCGGAGAATGGTTTGGCTCAATACCTTGTTGCCCACCGCGTAGGCGACGATGTCCAGCCCCTGCAGGATGGGTACGCCGCTGCGGGTGAGCTGGGCGAAAGTGGAGGCGAAGCGGCTCATGGATACCTTGAGCATGAGCGGGCCGAACACCGGGAACTTCAGGCGGAGCCGGTCCCAGACCATCGCGCCGCTCTTGGACTTTTTCCAGTGGCTGAACCCGACGGCCACGCCGACCACGCCGGCGATGACCATGAGGCCATTGTTGCGAAGGGCATCGCTCACATTGACGAGGAACTGGGTGGGGCCGGGAAGGTTCGCGCCGAAGTCCTGG
>CBFGVE010000275.1:0-4465 GCA_965651915.1 uncultured bacterium | reverse complement strand
TTCCGGCACACCATGGACTGGGGCTACGGCTTCATTCCCAACAACTGGCACCACGGCCAGTCCGTTCCCTACGGCTACGGGCCCCATGCGTCGCCCAGCGCCTTCGGCCACAGCGGGGCGCAGTCTTCGGTGGGCTTTGCCGATCCGGAGCGCGGCCTAGCCGCCGCCATCGTGTTCAACGGACAGCCGGGCGAATCCCGCCACCAGGCCCGCATCCGAGCCTGCCTCGATGGCCTAGCGGACTGCTACGCCTAATGCCCCGGATTGAATTTTGCCTTTTGCTCGTTCTTCGCTTGAATCTGGCGTATCGCCTTCCTATATTCGCCAACTATGTCAAAAACACTCTTCGATAAAATTTGGGACCGGCACGTCGTCCGCGAACTGCCCGACGGCACCGTGCTGCTGTACATCGACCGCCACCTGGTTCACGAGGTGACAAGCCCCCAGGCGTTTGAGGGGCTCCGCCTCGCAAACCGCAAGGTGCGACGGCCCGACCTCAGTTTCGCCACGATGGATCACAACGTGCCGACGACTGCTGACCGCATGAACATCAAGGATCCGGTGTCACGGGCCCAGGTCGAGGCGTTGCGCAACAACTGCCACGACTTCGGCGTGAACCTCTTCGACCTCGGCGATGATCGCCAGGGCATCGTACACATCATCGGCCCCGAAATGGGCATCACCGTTCCCGGCCTGACCATCGTGTGCGGCGACTCGCACACCTCGACCCATGGCGCCTTCGGCACGTTGGCCTTCGGCATCGGAACTTCCGAGGTCGAGCACGTGCTGGCGACCCAGACCCTCCGCCAGAAAAAGCCCAGGACCTTCAAGGTCGAGTACACCGGACGCCTCCGGCCCGGCGCGACTTCCAAGGACATGGTACTCAAGCTCATCGGCATGATCGGCACCGCCGGCGGCACCGGCTACGTGATGGAATACTGCGGCGAAGCGGTCCGCGCTCTCAGCATGGAAGCCCGCATGACCATCTGCAACATGAGCATCGAGGGCGGCGCGCGCGCCGGCATGATCGCGCCCGACGACACCACCTTCCAGTACATCGCTGCCCAGAAGCGCCCCTACGCGCCCCAGGGCGCCGACTTCGACCGCGCGGTGGCCGAGTGGCGCACCCTGCCCAGCGACCCCGACGCGAAGTTCGACCGCGAGCTGGTCATCGATGCTTCGGAGATCGCTCCCCAGGTCACCTGGGGCACCAGCCCCGGCATGGTGACCGATGTGACCGCGCGCGTGCCCGCTCCCGGCGAGGTGCCCGGCTACAGCGCGACCGACGTCCGAAAGGCGCTGGAATACATGGGGCTCGAGGCCGGCATGCCGATTACCGATATCAAGCTCGACACCATTTTTATCGGAAGCTGCACCAACGCCCGCATTGAAGACCTGCGCCGTGCGGCCGACGTACTCAAGGGCCGCCGCATCGCCAAGACCGTCAAGCTGCTGGTGGTGCCCGGCTCGCAGTCCGTCCGCAAGCAGGCCGAGGCCGAGGGACTGGACCGGGTATTCACCGAGGCGGGCGCCGAGTGGCGTTTCGCCGGATGCAGCATGTGCCTGGCAATGAACCCAGACCAGCTCACCCCGGGCGAGCGCTGTGCCTCCACCTCCAACCGCAACTTCGAAGGACGTCAGGGCAAGGGTGGCCGCACCCACCTGGTCAGCCCCGAAATGGCCGCCGCCGCCGCGGTCGAGGGACACTTCGTCGACATCCGCAACTGGGCCTGATCACCGAGAGGACTTTCTAGCATGGACGCATTTACCGTACACACCGGCATCGTCGCCACCCTCGACCGGGCGAACGTCGACACCGACGCGATCATTCCCAAGCAGTTTCTCAAGTCGATCAAGCGCACCGGGTTCGGCCCGAGCCTGTTTTTCGACTGGCGCTACGCCGCGGACGGCAAGCCTGACCCCGCCTTCGAGTTGAACCGCCCTGAATTCGAGGGCAAGTCGATTCTCGTCGCGCGCAACAACTTCGGCTGCGGCTCCAGCCGCGAGCACGCCGTATGGGCGATCGTGCAGGACGGCTACCGCGTGGTCATTGCGCCCTCGCGGGGCGAAGGCGACGACCTCGTGCCCGGCTTTGCCGACATCTTCCGCAACAACTGCGGCAAGAACGGCCTGCTCACCATCGAGCTGACGGAAGCCGAGGTGGACCAGATCTTCGCCGAGATAGCGAAGAAGCCCGGCATCACCGGAACCGCCGACCTGGAGAAGCAGACCTTCACCCTGCATGGCGACCAGGAACTCGTCTACCGCTTCGCCATCGACCCCACTGTGAAAGAGCACCTTCTCCGCGGCCTGGACGACATCGCCCTAAGCCTAGAATACGCCGACGACATCGACCAGTTCGAGAAGGGTCACAACACCCAGATCGCGCAGGTGTAGACGCGCTCCTTTGTAGTTGTGACGGTTCCATTGTTAGTCGTGCGCCGCTCACGATGGGGACTTGCGTCCTAGTTGGCGGGAACGCTTGTTGCGCTCACCGCGCTTATTATGGGCATTCTATATGTGAGGTTCGGTGATTGGATCCTTCCTGCGGTGGAGTGCGCACTTTCGCTTAGACTCGCCCTTCGATTCGGACGCGAATGCTATTCGTCGATTCGTCGCGCTGATCTGCGAAGCATGCGGATCACGCACCCGGATCCGGACACTCAGCCACTCGTGGAATTCTTATCAGCGGTATGGGGCGGGGGGAGCGTTTCAGGACCTGCGCTTGGCTAGCTCGTGGAGATCAGCCAGGTTGCCAGCGGCGAGCGCCAGTTTCTTGGCTCGGGTCCATCCTTTGAGTTGGCGTTCTCGACGGGCCGCAGACGGGCTGTCAGGGTGTTCCTCGACGTAGAGGATCTCGCCCGCGCCATAGATGCCGGTGGTTCGGCAGCCTTTGTCTCGTTTGTGCTCGGCATGTCGGCGGGGTGGGGGCAAGCGGCGTTGGAAAGCCCTTCGACTCGCTACGCTCGCCCGGGGCATTCGCCTCGGGGGTGCTGGCTCAAGCTATTCCTTGGCTCGCCATGAGCGAGGGGTGCGCCAGCACCCCGAGTCGAATGGCTCCGGCGGTAGGGCTCGAACCTACAACCTAGTGGTTAACAGCCACCCGCTCTACCGTTGAGCTACGCCGGAATCGGGAACCAAGAAGCCGCGAATCTAGTGGGATGGGGGGGCGATGTCAAGACAGCTCCCGCGATTTTTTGGATTTTTATCCCCTTGAATTCAAGGCATTGCCATGCATGATCCGGGCATGCGTTTGTCCTTTGCTTTTATCGTCGGTTTCGGCCTGTTCTGGTCGTCGATTTCCTTCGCTTCGACCGACCCATCCCCGGACAGTGGGCGGGCGCGTTTCGGTTTCGACCACGCGGTTCCCGCCTGGCCCGGGCAGCCCGGCCGATGGTCCTTCCGCGACGAGTCGGGCGGAAAATGGATCGCGTTCGACGTGGAGCCTTCCGATGCTTCCTATGCCTACTCGGGCGAGGCGGCGCTGGCTTTCGTGGGCGAGGAGAATAGCCTCCTCGTCTGGGAACAGCAGGACGCGCAGGGCGTGGGCATGGTCCAGTTCTGGATCGCCTGCGAGAATCGGGAGGCGGCCGGCCAGTTTTCCCTCCAGTTCCACGATGGCGAGAAGTGGACCGATACCGGCTGGTCGCTCGACGAACGGAGACGGACCGGCTACCGCCCGCATACCGTAGCCGTCAACCGGCCCGGCCCGGTGCGCCTGCGCTGGCTCAATACCGGCCGGGAGGGTGCCTCCATCTTTCTCGACGATGTGCATTTCTCCCGTTTCGGTGAGCGATTGGCGGTCATCCAGTTCGCGGACGATCCCCAGGAAGACCCAATACCGCGCTCCGAATCCGCTCCCGCGATTACTACCCCACTTCCCAGAACCGAGCCCGGAACCTTGGCCTGGCTAATACGTCTGCTCGATCCCGGCATGGCCCGGTCCAACTACGTCGAGCTAGCGTACTAGGCTACGCCTCTACCTCAGGATCCAGTATACGTCCATTGGGGCGAGGGCTCTCCCGGTGAGGGGCCGGCTCGATTTGAACAGCACGCAGGCCTTGTTCGGAGCCCAGACGTAGCACAGGTCGCCTGTCCATGACCCTCCCGAGAAAGTCACCGCTGCTACCCAAGCCTTTTGCTGCGCTTCAGGGCGGACGCCGGGATTGAATCCCCGTCCTTCTGTCTCCGCCGCCACTCGCCGGGCGGGAGGCCTCGGTGCTTCTTGAATAGCTTGGCGAAGTGGACCGGATCCAGGAATCCGACATGCGCGGCAATCTGTTCAATGGAATCGGGCAGAGTTTCGATCAGGTGGCAGGCGGCTTCGAGCTGGAAGTGAATGCGCTGGTCGACGGGTGTTTTCCCGAATTGCCTCTTGAACGCGCGGGAGAAGTAGTTGGGGCTGAGATGGGCCATACGGGCGAGGTCGGCGAGGGAGGTGGGCTCGTCGTAGTGCTTGCGGAGA
>CBFGVE010000274.1:0-4465 GCA_965651915.1 uncultured bacterium | reverse complement strand
CGGTGGGAGGAGAGAATGGCCAGAACGATGGTATTGAACACGAACACCGAGGCGAGAATGATCGTCATCTTCGTCAGCACGTTGCCAGCCCGCGAACCGAACAGGCTTTCGCCCATGCCGCCGCCGAAGGCCATCCCCATGCCGCCGCCACTTTTCGACTTCTGGACCAGAATGATGAGAATGAGCAGCAGGCCGACAATGGCCTCGAGCGCCAGCAGCAATGCAGTGATAATCGCCATGGTAAGTTCTTCTTTCGCAAAACGTAGAGGGTGCTGCCGACGGAAGGAACCGACGGCGTCCTTAGACGGAAAACCGCGAATACTAGGCTACCCGCCCCACCAGAGCAAGCCCCTAATTCGAGCCAATCCCCCGGAAACCGCCCCCGCTGCGCCCCTCCTTTTTCCCCGAGCCAGGAACAAACGTCTGATTTCCCAGGCGAATAGAATGGTATGGGAAGCCATGACGCAGCCTCCATGCCCCGTATGGGATGACCGCAGAACGTGGATATCCGTACAATCAAATCAATCTGGGGCTTGACGTATACGTCTCGCTCTCACAACCTAACCGCACTGAAATGCACACCGCGATTGCAGGTCGCCGTATACGCCCCTCGCCCCGGAAGCAATAAGGCTGCTTAAACATGATCAACCTTCAATTTTCGTGGATCTGGATACTTGCCGGGCTGCTTACCGGCACTGTGCAGGGTTTGTTTTTCCATCGGGAAGACTGGCTTGGCGGGTATGGCAGCTGGCCGCGCCGGCTGTCGAGGCTTGGCCATATCGCCTTTTTTGGAACCGGGCTGATCAACATGTGTTTTGCTTTCACCGTGTTGCTCCTGCATCTGAACACGCCGCTCATCGACATGATTGGCTGGCTGCTGATTCTCGGCGCGGTCAGCATGTCCTCAATCTGCTACCTGTCCGCCTGGCGAAAGCCGTTCCGCCACTTGTTCTTCATCCCAGTGATCAGCCTGCTGCTGGGGGTCGGCCTGTTTGCCTATGCCCTCTTCACCGCCGCCGTGCCGCGAAGCTAGCATGCACATTGGACTCATAGCCCTTAGTGGGGTGCGCGCCTGCGATGAGGAGCTAATGAGGCTAGGCATGACCCTACCCGGATTCGTCGAACGCAGCAAAACAATCGCCTCGCTGCCTTCGCTTGGTTTGCTGACCCTTGCCGGCATGACGCCCGAGCATCACGAGGTCACCTACCTGGAAGCCGACCAGCTTCAAGACATGGCTGAATGGCCGGACTTTGATTTGGTGGCGCTCTCAACCTTCACCGCGCAAGCCCGAGACGCCTACCGCATCGCCGACCATTATCGTGCGATAAAAACGCCGGTCGTCATTGGCGGGCTCCACGTCACGGCGCTGCCCGAGGAAGCCGCCCAACATGCCGATGCGGTGGTGGTAGGCGAAGGCGAATTGTCCTGGCCGCAGGTCCTCGCCGATGCCGAGGCAGGGACCTTGAAGCCGCTCTACTGCGGGCAACCATCCGAGTTCGACCTGGCCCATTCGCCCATGCCCGCATTCGGTCTGCTCGACATCGACCGCTACAACCGCATCACCTTGCAAACCACTCGCGGCTGCCCCTGGCGCTGCGCCTTCTGTGCCAGCTCAATCCTGCTGACTAAGAAATACAAGCAAAAGCCGATGGAAAGAGTTCTTGCCGAGATCGACCGCATACGCGAACTCTGGCCCCGTCCGTTTCTTGAATTCGCCGATGACAACAGCTTTGTTCGCCGAGCCTATTGGAAGACGCTGCTACCCCAATTGGCGACCCGGCGCGTCCGGTGGTTCACCGAAACCGACATCTCGGTTGCCGACGACCCAGAACTCCTGCGTTTGATGCGGAAAGCTGGCTGCGTCGAGGTCTTGATCGGCCTGGAAAGCCCGATAACGACGGGCCTCAAAGGACTGGAAACCCGCAGCGACTGGAAGCTTCAAAAACTTCCTTACTACCGGGATGCCATCCACCGCATCCAGTCGCATGGCATCCGGGTCAATGGGTGCTTCATACTTGGCCTCGACGGCCAGGATACCGACATCTTCGACCAGGTCTTCCGCTGCACGGAGCAGCTTGAACTGTACGATGTGCAGATCACGCTCCAAACCCCTTTCCCTGGCACGCCACTGTATCGGCAACTGCATGACCAAGGCCGCCTGTTCGAGGCGGACGCATGGCACCGATGCACCTTGTTCGACCTAACCTATGAGCCGAGCCCTATGACTGGCGATGAACTCGTCGCCGGCTTTCGCGAGCTGGCTGGCCGACTCTATGACGAAGCGTTCACTGAATGGCGTCGCGATACGTTTCGCAAAAAGTATCTTCGCCACGCTAGAAATACAACGGAGGACATCGCATGAACACCACCCGATCCACTCGCATCCTGTTCCTGATCGCAGCTCTCTATGACGGCCTACTGGGACTTGCGTTCCTGTTCGTTCCCTCGCTTGTTTTCGAGTTGGTCAACGTATCCCCGCCGAATCATTTAGGCTACGTCCATTTTCCCGCCGCACTGCTGCTTGTTTTCACCTGGATGTTTGTAGACATTGCCCAAAACCCCCACGAGCGCATTCGCCTCATTCGCTATGGCATACTGCTGAAAGTTAGTTACTGCGGGGTGATTTTCTATCACTGGCTCGGGGAAGGCTTGCCCACCATTTGGAAACCCTTTGCCATCATGGACCTTATCTTCATCGTGCTGTTTATCTGGGCTTACCGCACCCTCTCATCCGCCAAGCAGGTCTGACACCGGGTCGAAGACTCGCCCAACTCACCTTCCCGCTGTTCATACCACCAGCGAGTTGGTTTGTTCGGCAGGAAGACATGCGGCTGCCAGTCAACGGATTGATTTCCTAGGCTACCGGTTTTTGTATTGCCCGCCGCCCCCATCTTCCATCTCCAGCTTCGCTTCTTGAGCCCCACAGAAAGCATGCCGAATACCACAAAAGCAGCAATGAATTCCTGGCTGGCTCTACGCTTCATCAGTTCTCCAAGCACGACGGGTGGCGCACATGGCACTCGGCCATTCGTTCGCGCATCCTGCACGGCCAGGCGCGCTACCGCAAGCGGTTGATGCCGGTGGCAGCGTCGAAGCAGCCTCGCCCCTGAGGACCTGGGGTGCGCATGAGAGTTGCACCGTGTGGCTGCCCCACCCTTCACAGAGAGGTGCGCTCTCGACGGATACCCAGCCTTTGGAGCCATCTCCGGTGGGCAGATAAATCTCTTGCCGCCGCAAATCTGACTCGCTATGTAGACTGGTCGGCATGCGTTTCGTCATGCATCCCGACGCGGTTCGCGCGCACGAACATAGAGCAACCGTAGGAAAGGGAAAACTGTGCTAGAAATACTTTTGACATCGGCGCTTTCCTTCGTTCTTGGCGTCGTGACGCTTTGGATATGCTCGTTCTCCGTTAATACCCCCAACGCGAACATCCGTACCGCAGCGATCTACAATGGCGTCATGATCGTGCCGCAGCTCGTCCTGGCTGGCCTCGCGTTCCTATCCATCTGGTCGGAGTCGGAATGGGCAGCCGGCCTCCTCATCGCCACAATGATCATTGTGGTAGTCTTCTCATTCTGGTTTATGATGCGGCTGTACCAGATTTCCTTCCTCGCTGCCTTATGGTTGGTATTCGCCGTGTGGGCCATGGACTCCCTCGTCGAAAAGCTGTTCTAGACCGCGATTGGACGCGGGGGTAGCGGAGGCTGGAGGTTCCAACGTCCGGACAGGAAGCCCTGATTTTTGTCCAAGGCCTGGACTGCAACCGGAGGGCTTTGTCCAGACCTTGGAGTGCGACGACTAGCCCTGGGCGGCTTTGACGATGCCGGCGAAGGAGTCGGCCTTGAGGGCCGCCCCGCCGATGAGGCCACCGTCGATATCCGGCTGGGCCATCAGCTCGACCGCGTTGTCGGGCTTCATGCTGCCGCCGTACTGGATGCGGACGGCGTCGGCGGTGGGGGCGTCGGACAGGTCGGCGAGGGTCTTGCGGATGAAGGCATGTACTTCCTGGGCCTGCTCGGGGCTGGCGGTGAGTCCGGTGCCGATCGCCCAGACGGGCTCGTAGGCGACAACCAGCTTCTTCAGCTCCGCCGCGCCGAGGCCGGCGAGGCTGCCGCGCACCTGGGCGCCGACGACGTCGGTGGTCTTCTCTCCCTGGCGCTCTTCGAGGGTCTCGCCCACGCAGACGATGGGGGTGAGGCCGGCCGCGAGGGCGGCCTTGGTCTTGGCGTTGACGATCTCATCGGTTTCGCCGCAGTAGCTGCGGCGCTCGCTGTGGCCGAGAATCACGTAGGCGCAGCCGAGGCCGAGCAGCATGGAGGCCGAGACTTCGCCGGTGTAGGCGCCGCTGGCCTTCTCGTGCATGTTCTGGGCACCGAGGCCGACTTTCGCTCCCGTGCCGAGGGCCTGGGCGGCGGCGGCGATGGAGGTGAAGGGCGGGCAGATGACCACCTCGACCTTGTC
>CBFGVE010000273.1:0-4482 GCA_965651915.1 uncultured bacterium | reverse complement strand
AAGTCGTGTCGGCCCATCCGCTCGGGCAGCGTAAGCACCTCGATATAGGTCACCATCGATGTAACCAGCCTGACCTTCCATCGGACCACATCGGAAAAAAACGAGCGCAAGCGATCGTAATGGTCAGGTCGCTCTTCAATGAAATAGATGAGCGGGGCCGTGCCCAGAGCGACCGTCATGCCCGACCCAATCGTCACTCCCATGCCGCCCGCTCCTTCCGAATGTACTCATCGGCATCATGGGAAGTCCAAAGGTCGGCACCCAGACCAGCCAGGCCGCGAATATCCAGCTTTCCTCCGCCCGGCTCTCTAGCCATCGGGGGAATGGGCGCCTCTTCGTACGGGCTAATCACCGCCAGCTTCCGGCCCGCCCGCTCGATGACGAACGACTCGTGGCGCAGCGACACCATATTAAGCAGTTTGCCAAACCCCTGCCTGGCCTCTACGGCACTCACCGACTTCATCGCAACCTCCGGATATAAACCATATCGATCATATTGATCACTTCGATCATAATGCCTGCAAGCAACGGCTTCGCCAAGCAAGGAAGTGAGTACCTGGCAGGGCGCGGCAGGCGAGGCCGCGCAACAAAAGGGGGAGGGACTACCGGAGAAGGGCCGGAAACCCTACGCCACCACGCCGACTAGGTCGTAGGCCTCGGCGGCGGTTATCCGGACCTTGGAGAACTGCCCGGGGGTCAGGTCCGGGCCATGGACAATCACCTCGTTGTCAACCTCGGGCGAGTCGTACTCGCTGCGGCCGATGAAGCGGTCGCCGTCGGGCCGGTCGATAAGCACCTTTAGCGTCTGGCCCACGCGCGCGGCGTTCAGCTCGGCGGAGATCCCCTGCTGGAGCTGCATCACCTCGTCGTAGCGCCGCTGCTTGACCTCGGCGGGCACGTCGTCCTCGTAGGTGTGGGAGTGGGTGTTCTCCTCGTGCGAGTACATGAACACGCCCACGCGGTCCATGCGGAATTCGCCCAGGAAATCGAGGAGCTGCCGGTGGTCGTCCTCGGTCTCGCCCGGATGGCCCACCAGCAGGGTCGTGCGCATGGCGATGCCCGGCACCTCCTCGCGGATCCGGCGGATGAGGGTCTCGGTGCGCTCGCGGGTCGTCGCCCGGCGCATACGCTTGAGCACGGCGGTGGAGATGTGCTGGACCGGCATGTCGATGTAGTTGCAGATGTTGGCGCGCTCTCGGATGACCGGCAGGATTTCCACCGGGAAGCCGGAGGGATAGGCGTAGTGCAGCCGGATCCACTCCAACCCCTCGACCCCAGCCAGCGCCTCGAGCAGCTCCTTGAGCCGCCGCTCGCCGTAGAGGTCCAGCCCGTAGTAGGTGAGGTCCTGGGCGATGAGCATCAGCTCCTTCACCCCGCGCCCGACGAGGAAGCGGGCCTCCTCCACCAGCTTCTCGATCTCGCGCGAGACGTGCTTCCCGCGCATCAGGGGGATCGCGCAGAAGCTACAGCCGCGGTTGCAGCCCTCGGACACCTTGAGATAGGCGTAGTGGGCCTCGGTAAGAATGTCGCGCTCGCCGACGAGATCCTCGCGGTAGTCGGTTCCCAGCCACTTCAGCAGGTCCCGCATGTCATGGGTGCCAAAGTAGGCATCGACCCCGGGAATCTGCTGCTCCAGCTCGGGCTTGTAGCGCTGGGACAGGCAGCCGGTCACGACGAGCTGGCGAATCTCGCCGCGCTTCTTGCGCTCTGCGTGGTGGATGATGGTACGGACCGACTGCTCCTTGGCGCGGTCGATGAAGCCACAGGTGTTGATGATCACGATGCCCGCGTTGCTGTTCTCCTCCTCGTGCACGGCCTCGCGACCGCCCGCCCGGAGCTGGGAGAGCAGCACCTCGCTATCGACGAGATTCTTTGAGCATCCGAGGGTGACGACATTGATTTTGCGGTTTTTCCGGGCGTGGGGCTTGGTGCGCATAGGGATTCTCCGTTAAAGGGGCCGCACGATACCCCCTTCCCGCCCCCTTGGCAACCTCGCCCAAAAGGGGTCAGTCATTTATTATTGTCATTTTGGATTGCGAATTGAATCGCCGTTTCACCTGGGCCATAGTCGCGCACCATGCAAGGCGACTACTATATTCACCGGCTCAACCCGGTTCTCCTCGAGATCGCCGGCCCACTGGCCATCCGCTGGTACGGGCTGGCCTACCTGGCCGGGTTTCTCGTGATCTACCTCTTCCTTCTGCGCTGGAGCCGCCGGGGGGAGTTCCCGGTGCATGGTCCCGACCTGCAGTCGCTCCTCATGTGGCTGGTGGTAGGGGTGATGCTGGGCGGACGGCTAGGCTACATGCTGCTCTACGATTTTCCGCATTTCATCCGCCAGCCCTGGATCGTCGTGCAAGTCTGGAAGGGCGGCATGGCGAGCCACGGAGGCATGATAGGCCTGGCGGCGGCGATGGCCCTGTTCGCCCGCCAGCACAAGGTGCCCTTCCTGCGGCTGACCGACGCCATCGCCTGCGTGGCGCCCTTCGGTCTATTCTTCGGCCGTATCGCCAACTTCATCAACGGGGAGCTGTGGGGCCGCGTCACCGCCGTACGCTGGGCGGTGGTATTTCCCCAAGAAGCGGGACTGGATTCCAGCCACCCGCACTTCGACGCCTGGGTGGCGGCCTCCCTGCAGAGCGGGGAGCTACAGCCGCGCCACCCCTCCCAGCTTTACCAGGCCGTTCTTGAAGGGCTGCTGCTGGCGGTGGCGCTGCTTGTCCTGCGGCGCAGTCGGTGGGCCCGGACACCCGGACGGCTTAGCGGGGCCTTCCTCGGACTCTACGCGCTGGCCAGGTTCGCCATGGAATTCTTCCGCGAACCTGAGATCGTCCATTTTGGCTGGCTAAGCCAGGGCCAGCTCCTCTCGGTCGCGATTCTGCTTCCCGCTGGGCTCTACCTGCTACTGCGTCCCGCAGCCGGAAAGGCTTCCGGCCCTGCCGCCTAGCCCGGCGGAGAACACAGAGGCCGAATGCTTCGGGCTGCTCACAGGTCTTCGGGCTGGATCTGGACCCTAACGGTAGTTTTCTTGACGATGTCCGGGTCGACCGATCCATCGATGGATACCAGCAGATCCCCGGACAGGGAGGCGGTCAGGTGGCCCAGGGCCTCGCGGATTTTGTCGGCCTCGCCGCGCATGAGCGTCGCCACGGTCACCGAATCGGGCAGCATGAGCTGTGACCGGATCAGCGAAGGCTGGGTGGGCAGTTTGAACGCCTTCTTGCAGTTGGGGCAGCGGCCCCGCTTGTTGACGTCGCTATCGCGCACCCAGAGCTTCTGGCCACAGGCCGGGCAGCTCATCTTAAAGTCGGCCTCCTGGGGCTCGCGCATGAGGAACACGGCAAAGGGGACGTTCTTGTCGCTGGGGAGCCTGCGATAGATCGCCTTGATTTTATCAAGTGATATCACATCCATGAAGCGGGCCAGCATGACCATGCCGTCGGCCGAGTTGACCGCCTCGTCCCAGGCGGGGTTCAGGCGGGGGTCTCCGGCCAGGACTTCGAGCTGCACCTGCTGGCCACCGTTGGCCCATACGCCGGTGGGACCCGAGGGCTTGCCCACCACGTCCTGGATGAAAGCCTCCCCCATTTCCTGGAGGATGCTCAGGACGAGGATGCGGTGCACGACTTCTGCTGTACCAGAGTTTTCCATTGACGTTTCCTGACGTAGCACAGTCCCCGGAGCGATGACAAGCCAAATCGCAGGCCTGAGAAACGATCCCGCCCGACCCGGCCGGGCCCCTCCTGGGCCGGCACGGGCCGGTTTACCCGTTGGCCTAGCGGACCTTGTTGTTCTCCCGGCGCTTCTTGACGATTTCCTCGGCGAGCGAGAACGGAACCGCCTCGTAGTGCTCGAAGTGCATGGAAAAGCTGGCGCGGCCCTGGGTCAGGGTGCGCAGGGTGTTGGAGTAGCCGAACATCTCGCTCAGCGGCGCCATGGCGCGCACCAGCTTGTTCTCGCCCTGGGTATCCATGGACTCGATACGGCCGCGGCGCTGGCAGACCGAACTGGTCACCGGGCCCATGTAGTCCTCGGGCGTCGTGACTTCGAGCGACATGATCGGCTCGAGAAGCTGGGGGTTGCCCTTCAGGAACATTTCCTTGAAGCCGGCGCGGCCCGCCTCCTGGAAGGCGAAATCGCTGGAGTCCACGTCGTGGTAGCTGCCGTCGACCAGTTCGACCTCCATATCCACCACCGGGTAGCCCGCGAACGGACCGGAGAGCATCGCCTTGATGACGCCCTTCTCGACCGAGGGGATGTACTCGGCGGGAATGCGACCGCCGGAGATCTTGTTGACGAAGGCGAAGCCCGCGCCGGGATCCCGGGGCATGAGCTTCATCACGACGTGGGCGAACTGGCCGCGGCCGCCGCTCTGCTTGACGTGCTTGTAGACACCCTCGACCGGCTTGGTCGCGGTTTCGCGGTAGGCCACCTCGGGGCGTCCCACCTGGGCGACCACGCCGAACTCGCGGCGGAGGCGGT
>CBFGVE010000272.1:0-4491 GCA_965651915.1 uncultured bacterium | reverse complement strand
GAGGGCGGGCGCCATTGCGTCGCCCAGCACGAAGCGTACCCGCGCGGGGTCGATGTCCGGGGGGCGCTCGAAACGCGACGCCGTTTCGACCGCCCCCTCCTCGGGCACCGGAAAATCCAGGAAGCCGCGCTCCAGGATGGTCCGGGCGGTGAGGATAAAGCGCGCGGAGAGGTCCAGGCCAACCGCCAGGCGGCAGTGCCGCGAAAGCTCCATCGTCGAGCGGCCCACCGCGCAGCCGAGATCGAGCGCCTCGGCGTCCGGCGGTAGCGCGATACCTTCGAGCAGCTCCTCCACGATACGCGCCGGGAAATCCAGCGCATCGTGGGGGCCGAAGCCGTAGGGCAGCACCTGCTCCGACCGCCCGTAGTGCAGCAGCAGGTACTGGGCGAGCAGCGCGTCGCTCTCGTAGTCCGAGCAGTCCATGGAGTTCCAGACCTTGGAAGGTCCTAGGCGTTTGGGTTCCGAACCTTGGAACCGGGAAGGAGGAGGTTCCGCATGTAGGCCGCGGGCTGGAAGTTCTCGATGATGACGGTTTCCTTTCCGTCGCGGTACATCCGCACCTGGGCGACGTTGATGCGCGGGGTTTTCTCGCGGCTGAACAGGATGTCGTCGTGGGTGGCGTGGCGGGCATCGGCGAAGCGGTCGGGGGTGAGGCCGCCGCCGAGGTGGTCGCTGCGCCCGGTGGCGACGTGGACGGTGCCGCGGATCTTCTCGTCCTGGATGTCGGACCCGGAGAAGGGAAGTTCCTGGGTGCCGAGGCCCAGCTCGCCGATCTCGCCCGTGACCGGATCCTCGGCGAGCCGCGCGTTATGGCGGGCGACGGTTTCGGCGTCGCCTTCGAGCAGGGTGGCCTGCACTATGCGACCGTTCTTCACCTCCATGAGGCCGAGGGTCGCGGGGTCGTGCTCGTACTGCATGGGGAAGGCGCCCTCGGCCCCGGTAGGCACGTAGTAGACCTCGCCGGCGGGGAGGTTGGCGATGTCGGGTTCGAGGCCGTGGCAGAGTCCCTGGCTCTTCTGGGCCTCCTGGCGGTCGGTGATGAGGCGCAGGGTGCTGGTGCGTCCGAGAAATTCGAAATCAATCTCGAAGGCGTCGGCGCGGGTCATGCCCTTGCGCAGCAGCTCGGCCTCGCGGCTGACCTCGTTGTAGTCCACGCAGAGGCCGGAGCGCAGGATGATGTCGTTCACGCCGTGCATCGTGGAGCCGCGGAAGCCGTACTGCCGGGCCTTGGCGGTAAGCGGCGCGGTGGCGGAGTAGCTGGAGATGCAGAGGATGAGCGAGTAGTGGGGGTAGACATCGCGGTCGAGGCTGATCTCGCGTCCGTCGGGTGCGAAGGCCTGGTCGTCGAGGTCGAGGTTGCTGCCCCCGGTGGTGCGGTAGGCGAAGATCTCGCCGCCGGAGAGGCCGAGCTGCTCCATGACGCCGTCGTGCAGCGCCTTGTAGAACACGTGGTAGGCCTTGTGCTGAATGGGGTAGCGGGGGTCTTCGAGGTAGCGGAACCCGGTGATGTCGCGGGGGTCGTCGAGATCGATGAGGATGCACACCCGGCAGCCCTTGATGGGGACGAACACGGTTTCGAGCAGGTTCTTGAGCGAGAAGGGCGGGTAGGCGGTTTCTGGGGTCACGGCAATCTCCGGGTTTTTAGGGTCTGGGGCAAAGGGCTACCATAGCCCTATCGGACCACGGGGGTCCAGCTTACAGCCACCCGATTCTCCCGCCCCGGTGGTTGCGCTTTTCTCCGCCCGCTGCCATACTGGGCGGCTGGTGAGTTCGTAGAACCCAATGGAGGCGTCATGGCCGAGCCCGCAAAAAGCACCCCTTTCACCTACTACACGTGGAACGACTACCGAGCCTTGTCGGATGAGACCCGGCGTGAACTGCTGGGCGGCGAACTTTTCGACATGTCGCCATCGCCTTCGGTGAGACATCAGATGGTGTCGCTCAAGCTGGAGCAGGAACTGTCCGCCTATCTCAAAGGCAAGAAGTGCCAGCTTTTCCACGCCCCGCTGGACCTCAAGCTCTCCGAGGACGACGTGCTGCAGCCGGACATCTTCCTGGTGTGCGACAAGCGACAGATCCACGCGACCCACGTCGAGGGGGCGCCGAGCCTGGTGGTGGAGGTCACGTCGCCGGGCAGCCTCTCCCACGACCGGGTCCGCAAGTTCACCCTCTACGAGCGCGCCGGGATTCCCGAGTACTGGATTGTGACACCCTACCCTTCGCTGATCGAGGTGTTCCGCCTCGAGGGTGGGCGCTACCACCTCGCCGCCGGCTTCGAGCGCAACGAGACTCTGCTCAGCCCGGGATTTCCCGGGCTGGAGATCGCGCTCGACCCGGTGTTCGACTTCCCGCTGGAGCCGGGCGAAGAGCTGCCGAGAGTCCGCGAGCGTCCCAATCTGCCCCGGGCCAAGCCCTGAACCCGGAAGGGTTGGAAGTGCGGTAACTGCCGCCCGCGCCCTGGTGTTTTTTTGCGGGCTGGCCGTGTTCTGAATCGTCGTGCCCTCCGAGCAAGCTCGAAGGCCGTGGGAATTGCGTCAACCGGTCCTCCGGCTTGCCCGGGGGAGCGGACTGATTCTGGCCAGGGGCGGTGCCATCCAAATAAAAAGGGCGGGGTGGAGATTTGATAGGTTGGGGAATGACTAAGATCGGGACAACGATCAGGACGAAGATGGAGAGGGACAAAAAAAGCCCCGGCGAGAGCCGGGGCTTTTTTAGACCTGCCTACTGGGCGTGCTCCACGTTCGTGAGCTTCACGACAATCGGGTTGGGCCACTTCGAATTGTTGTAGATGCGCTGGGCGCGCATGATGTCGAGGTGCAGGCCGTCGTCCTTCTGCTCGAAGCGGGGGCTGGGGTCCGCGAGGGGCTGGTACTCCAGGACCAGGCCGTCGTGGCCCAGCACCGAGATTTCGGTGCCGGCGGTAGCCCGGACCGACCTGAGCATGAAGTTCTTGCGCTGGCCCCGGGGCCAGACCGGATGGCCGGTGAGGAAGGCGTAGACCGTGCCGGGCTCGTCCGCCGAGCGGGTGAACCAGATCTCGCCCTCGCGGACGACGTGCCAGGGCCGCGCCCGGTAGACCGCCTCCCCGTTGATGAAGAGCCAGAGGCCCAGCTCGCGGATGATGCGCTCCTGTTCGAAGGGGATGACCCCGGAAGGTTCAGGCCCCACATTGAGCAGCAGGTTGCCGCCCTTGGCGCGGGTCTCGATCAGCATCTCGATGAGTTTCGTTCCGCTCTTGTACTCCTCGTTGGTCGGCTTGAACTGCCACTGGGTGCCGAGGGTGAAGCAGGCCTCCCAGGGGCCGTCGGGGGCGACGTCGGGCAGGCGCTGCTCGGGGGTGGCCATGGCGCCGCGGGTGACGATGGTGTCGGGCTGGAGTTCCCAGGCCAGCTCGCGGATGCCGTTGGGGCGGCCGTCGATGAAGAGGTACTCGACGGGTCCGTACCCGGTGTAGAGTTCGCGGATCTGGGCGAGGTTGAGGTTCATCAGCTCGGGATTCTCGGTGGGCAGGACGCGCGCGTCGCCCTGGCCCCTGAAGAAGCGCGAGACGGGGATGCCCTGGCGGTGCAGCAGCCAGAAGTCGTCGGGCGAGAAGTAGAGGCCCATGCCCAGGCCCTGCGCCCGAAAGGCGTCGGCGAACATCCGGGTGATGTCCTGGCGGTAGGGGGTGTGCTCGATGGAGAAGTCGGTAGTCTTGGTGTGGAACATGCAGAAGCCGCTGTGGTGCTTGGCGGTGAACACCGCATAGCGGAAGCCGCACAGCTTGGCGAGGGCCGCCCACTCCTCGGGATCGTACCTGCGGGGGTTGAAGGTCTTGGGCATGTCGCGAATGAAGCGCTCGTTGTAGTCCCTCGATCCGCCTACCATGTGGTGGCTGATGACGGTGCCGAGCTGGGAGTCGATCGACCAGTGGATGAACATCCCCAGCGCGAGATCCCTGAAATCCTCGAGCCGCTCGGGCTTGTTGCCCGCCGGGGTGGCCGAGGCGCGCTCGTCCTCCTCCGCCTGGTCGGGAGAGGGGGGCGCGGCGCCGTCAGCGGCTAGGCTGCCGAACAGCGAAGCCGCGAGGAGGAGGCGCCAGGGGGCGAGGAGCGAACTTTTTCCACGGGGGTAGATGAAACGCATACGGAATGATCCATTTCGCTGGGGTTATTTCACATGAGGCGGGGATCGTGGAAGGTGCCCTCCGCAAACACCCTTGAAATATACTCGGAAAACTCCGTCGGCCCCATTCTCGGGGAGCTGATACACATCAGCCGCCTCCGACCGGATTATTTTGCGGGCTGGCCGCGTTCTGAATCATCGTGCCCTCCGAGCAAGCTCGAAGGGCGAGGGGATTGACGAAGATCGGGACTGCCGGAGCGCAGCGGAGACCATCGAAGGTCACGATCGAGACGAAGATGGAGGGGGACGAAGAGGGGGCAATCCTTGTCCCGATCTTCGTCGATTGCCTTTCTACTCCGGCCTCGAGCACAAAAAAAGCCCCGGCGA
>CBFGVE010000271.1:0-4504 GCA_965651915.1 uncultured bacterium | reverse complement strand
TGCACGCCGATACCCCCAACCGGAGCGCCGTCGGCGATGAACTGGCGGATTTGCCGGACATAGTCCTCTGTTTTACCCCCGCTAATGACGCTGTAGTCGTTTACGAAGAGCAAGGCCTCGGGATCGTGCTGGCGGCACCAGTGGAACATTTGGTTGTGGATGTCCCAGCCGAAGCGCTGGGAATAGTAGTGGCAGTGGAGCATCTCGTTGTTCATGTCCCACTCGCGGATGCGGCCCCGGTATCGCGACACCGCCAGCTCGGCGCGCTCCCGCATGCGGCGAAGCAGCTCCCCGTCGTCCAGCTCCTTCTGCCAGCCCTGGACCGCCTCGTCGCGCCCCCAGAACACGCAGTGCCCGCGCACTTCCATGCCCCGCTCCAGCGCCCACTCGGTCATGCGGTCGGCATGCTCGAAGGTAACGCGGTCCATGGTCGCCTCGTTGTGGTACCACTTCAGCTCGTTCTCGTGCACGACGCTGTTGAAGTTGGCCTCCAGAACTTGGAGATACATCGCCCGCTGCTCGGCCGAGAGATCCGAATCTTCAAAGAACCCGCGCCAGTTGATCGCCGTGCCGAAAGGAAAGGTGTGCCGCATCTGGCGCACCCGGACGGTTTCGCCGGGCTGCCCGCGCAGAGTCACTACCCGGGTGCGGTGCTTGAGAATGCCAGCCTCGTTCCGGGCCAGCACCTCCCCGATCTGCCCCGCAACCGTCTCCGCCAGCTTCCGCTGCATGTCCTCGTAGCGCAGCGCACCCGGCGAAGCCTGCTGCCGCGGGGTAAGAAAGCGGAAGGCTTTGAGATTGCCAAGATTGTGTCCCTGGTGAAAGACGAAGACCACGCGGTGTTCGCCCGCAAGCTGTTCGCAGTCGGCGAGCTGCGGGGCGAAATTGCCGAAGCCCCCGGTATCGACCAGATGGAACTCGGCCACCTGAGGGCCATCGGGACGGTCGAGATGGACGGTGATTCGCCCCTGGGTCTGGGGCGTGGCGAACATGATCTCCATGCGGTCCACGAATCCATCGACAAAGCGGAACGGGCCGAATTCGATCCGGTCGCCACCGTCGAGGTAACCTATGGCCCCCGGTGACGCGATCGCCCCCCCTCCCTCTATCTTGGCCGCATTCAAGGCCTTTACCCACTCGCCGGAGCGCAGAGGCGTAGCCTTGGACCCCGATGACGGCGCAGCGCCCAACCCGAAGCCTGCCACCGATATGCAGGCCACCCAGCGCAAATGTCGATTCCAACTGATCATGGTAAATCCTCCGGTCATTGTTGTAAGCTACGCAAAGAAATCGCTGGCAATCCCTTCGACCTCAATCGTCCGCCAGCACGGAAATCGTCTCGCTTCTCCCTCCGACCTCCACCTCGTGTTCGCCATAGAACACCCGCACCGCGACCGTGCCGTCCGGACCAACCACGCCAGTCCAGTCGGTCCACCAGTGCTTGAACACGAGGTCGCGATAAACCTGTGCCGCCTTGGTCTCCGACCAGTCCTTGTTCCAAAGCGCCGCAATCGGTCACCAGTGCGCGCCCTCCCAGAACCCCCACATAGTAATGCCCGCAATGGCGGGATGGGCGAAGCAGGTCGCATAGACAGTGGCCAAGGTGCGCGCCTGCATGTCTTCGCTGTTGGTGGTGGCGTCGAACTCGGTCACACGGATCGGCAGGCCGAATTGCGCAAGCCGATCGAGCTTCGCCTTGATTTCGTCCGCAACGGCCCGACCGAAGAAGTGCCCCTGCACGCCGATTCCGCCGAGGGGCACGCCCGCATCAAGAAAAGCCCGGATCTGCTCGACATACATCTCGGTGCGGTCGCCGGTCAGGATGCTGTAGTCGTTGACATAGAGCAGAACATCGGGGTCATGCTCGCGCACCCAGTGAAACATCTGGTTGTAGACATCCCTCGTGCCGAAGCGCTTCGAGTAATAGTGGGCGTCCAACATCTCGTTGTTGACCTCCCACTCGCTCACGCGCCCCCGGTAGCGGGATACAACGTCGCGCGCACGTGCCTTCATCCGCCGCAACAACTCCTCGTCGTCGAGATCCTGCTGCCACTTCTGGACGACCTTTTCGCGCCCCCAGAACACACAGTGGCCGCGCACCTCCATGCCGCGCGCCTCGGCCCACTCGATCATCCGGTCCGCGTGGATGTAGGATACCTGATCCTTCTCCGGCTCGTTGTGGTACCACTTGAGTTCATTCTCGTGGACCACGCTATTGAAGTTCGACTCCAGCACCTCGAGGTATTTCATCCGGTCCGCCTCGGGCATGTCAGAATCGTCAAAAAATGGCCGCCACGCAATCGCCGTGCCGAAGGGGAAGGCATGCTTGAGCTGGCGCACGCGCACGGGCTCGCCGGGTGTGCCGCGGATCGTGGTCAATGACGTGCGGTGTTCGAGGATGGCGGCCTCATGCGCCGCCAGCAGTTGCGCGATGCTTTCCTCCAGGGTTGGGGTCTCCTTCGCCACCTGATCGTACCGAAGGGCATTTGCGGCACCGGTAACTTGAGGGGTCAAGAGCCGGAAGGCGCGTAAATTTCCGATGCCCTCGCCATCGTGGAACACGAATACAAGGCGGTACGTTCCGTCCACCTGCTCCGCATCCGTCTGCTGGATGCGGAACGTTCCGTAGTCCCCCCCTGTATCAACCAGACGGAACTCCGCGATCCGCGGGCCCTGCGGACTGTCCAGGTGCACGGTCAGCCGGCCCGTGGTGGATGGTGCCGCAAAATCGATTTCCATGCGGTCCGTAAACCCGTCCTCGAACGTGAACGGACCGTAGCTCACCCAGCCGCCACCATCAATATACCCCACCGCGCCACCGTACTCCGAAATCGGCGTGACGCCTTTCATCTCCACATACGGCAGCGACGCGACCCATTGCCCCGGCGACAGGACGCTCTGCCCGGAGGCTGCTGCCGCGTTCAGGCCGGCCCACAAGACTATGCATGACCCAAGGAATACGCGCGTCACGGGATATCCTTCGCGACCGGCTGCCAGCCTGCGGCAAGTTTTTTGCTCAATAGCTCGGCAACCGCGAGGCCCTCCGGGTCGTTGATGCCATTGCGGGTGACCAGCGGGTCGGCCTGGCGGTCCAGCAGCATGCGCTTGGCCGGTCCGCCGTGCTCGGCATAGATGTAGCGGTCGGTGATCACCGCCGTGCCGCCATAGTAGCGGGCGAAGGCCGCCTGCTTCCAGGGCCGCTGCGGAGCGTGTAGCAGCGGCACCATGCTGCGGCCCTCGAGCGTTTCGGGCCTCGGCAGGCCGGCGAGGTCGCAGAGAGAGGGGAAGAGATCGACCAGCTCCACCAGGGCCGACGAGGACTGTCCCCCGCGGACGCCCGGCGCGGAGACGATCAGCGGCACCCGAAGGGCGAAGTCGAAGAGGGCGTGCTTGCACCACATGCCATGATCGCCGAGGAAGTAGCCGTGGTCGCTCCAGAGCACAACCACCGTGTTGTCGCGCATCTCCAGGCGCTCAAGCTCGTCGAGCACCCGGCCGATCTGCGCATCGGCAAAACTCACGCAGGCGTAGTAGCCGTGGCGCAGGGCCTTGGCCAGCTCGGGGGGAACCGGCTCCCGCCCCTTGGGGATGTCCCGGTAGTTGCGAAGTTCCTCCCAGTTGCTGAAGAATGCGGCGGGCACCTCCTCGGGCGGAAGGCTGTTTGGCGAGGCGGGGATGGCCTCTCGGTCGTAGAGGTCCCAGTACTTCTTGGGCGCGACGAAGGGCAAGTGGGGCTTCGTGAGCCCGAGGGCGACAAAGCCGGGCTTTCCGCTCGCCTTGATTTCACGGAAGCGCTCGATCGCCGCCGTGGCCTGCTGGTGCTGGTTGAATTCCTCCTCGGGCACGTCGGCCGCCTCGTGGGAAAGGCCACCGCCCCACCCCTGCGAACCCGGCAAGGGAAAGCTTTCGGGCAGCTTGTAGTCGAGGAAATCGGGCTTGGTGATGACCGGGTGGCCATAGGCGGTCCACGATGCCGCGTGGTCGGTCTTGTGATGGTAGATCTTGCCGATTCCGTAGGTGAGATAGCCGTGGCGCTTGAACCAGCCCGGAATGTCGGGGGCGCCGGGCGCCTCCTTCTCGGCCCAGGTGTCGTAGCCACCCCCGAACCGATTCGCCAGGGGGCGGAGCCCTGTCATCAGGCTGGCCCGCGAGGAGCCGCACACCGGAACCTGGCAGTAGGCCCGGTCGAAGCGCACGCCTTCGCCGGCCAGCCGGTCGATGTTCGGGGACTGGATCTGCTCTACGCCATAGCACCCCAGCTCGTTGCGCAAATCATCCACCGCAATGAACAGCACATGCGGGCGTGGCGACGGAGCCGCCCCGGCCAGCAAAGGGCAGAAGCCTAGGCCGACGGCCAGCCCCCAGCCACAGGTGCGGAGACCGGACCAAACGAAACCGCCCCCAGGAGCGGATGTAATTTTTTGCATCTTTACTTTCCCTTCGGACCTGGTTGGCGGCGACTACGTTTAGCAGGAGCCTCACACACTACACCCCTTTATGCAAT
>CBFGVE010000270.1:0-4575 GCA_965651915.1 uncultured bacterium | reverse complement strand
GCAGCCGGCCGAGAGCTGGGGGGCCAGCGTGCGCGGATCGGGGAGGTCTCCCGCCGCCTGCTGGCGGAGGGTCTCGGTGATGCCGCCGCCCTCGAAGGGCATCCGGCCAGTAAGCATGTGGTAGAGCGTTGTGCCCAGGGCATAGATGTCGGAGCGGAAGTCGAGTTCGCGCTGTCCCGCTCCCTGCTCCGGGCTGGTGTAGTTAGGCGTGCCCATGCTCATCTTGACCATCGTCAGGCTGCCGTCGAGCATGCTTTTCGAAAGGCCGAGGTCCAGGAGCTTCGGCTCCCCGAAGGCGTCGATCATGATATTGGCGGGCTTGATATCCCGGTGGAGGATGCGGTGCTCGCGCCATGCGTGGGCGAGGGCGCCCGCCAGCCGCTGCGCGATCCGCAGGGCGGTGGCCTCGTCCATGGCGCCGTGCCGCCCGAGTTTCTCGGCGAGGGTTTCGCCACGGGCGAAGGCCATCGCCATGTAGTAGACACCGTCGTCCTCGCCCGCCGCGTAGGCGGTCACCACGTTGGGGTGCTCGATCCGCGCCGCCATCCGCGCCTCTCTCAGGAAGCGCTCGACCAGCGGCGCCTGCGAGGCGACGTGCGGCTGGAGAATCTTGAGGGCCACATCCCGCTCCAGGGCGATCTGCCGGGCCCGGTACACCTCGCCCATGCCGCCCCGGCCAATCAGCTCGACCAGCTTGAAGCCGCCGATGGTGACGCCCGGGCCAATGAAGCGGCTCGGTACCTTCACCAGCTTGCCGCAGCGGGGGCAGTCCACGCGGCTGCCAGCCTCCCGGGCCTCGATCTCGAGCTTGCTTCGGCAATGCGGGCATCTAAACGAAATGAGCACGGATGCAGTCTCGCGGTTAGGTACGTTCCCCGCGCAGGAAGCGGGAGGGGTGGAATCCGGTCTGGGACGCCGGAACCGCATTCATTATTCACCCCGAGCCTAGGTTCGGCAAGAACGCCCCGAAAATTATCAGCGCCGCGCTCCGCCCTACTCCTACACTCGAATCTCTCTCTCTCTCTTTCCTCCCAACCTCTCCTCCGTGATCTCCGTGCCTCCGTGAGATCAACATCCCCTCATCTCCCGTTCCAGCGGCGTTCGTAGGGGCGCCGTGAGGCGCTATCCCCCCGAAGAAACGGCCCCAAGGCCGCGCCACAAACTCCCTTCCGCGCCCTCGGCGCGTTTCGCAGTGACCCTCTTCTCTCCCATCCTCCCCTCCGTGATCTCCCCCAACTCCTACACTCCAATCCCTCTCCTCCCCATCCGCGGTAAAAATCTTCCCAACCTCCCCTCCGTGATCTCCGCGCCTCCGCGAGAAAAAATCCCCTCCTCACTGAAACGCATAGCCGAGCCGCCAGAGGCAGATCAAAACCTCGCCGCCACCTGTACGCTGGCCAGGCTCTCGCTTCGCCCCCCCTCGTCGGCCGGCAGCTCCTCGCGGGTATACTCGACCTTGAACACCAGGTCGCTGTGCCACCGGACGCCCGCGCCCAGGCTCAGCCGGTCCCGCGCGTCCGCCCCCTCCTCAATCCGGCTGTAGCGCGCGGCGGCGTAGAGGCCCCAGAATATCGTGTGGCTCGCCTCGACCGAGCCGTAGCGGATGGCGTCGGCCCCGGGCTCGCCTCCCATGCGCAGCCGGCCCAGCGCCGCCCCGAGCTGCCCGCTCTCCCACTGGATGCGGCCATCGGCCTGGACCAGGTCGAGGCGGTAGTCCTCGCCGCCCGCCGCGCGGATACGTTCGCCCTCGAAGCGCAGCGGGGAGGACCGTCCCTCCTCGATCCATCCCGACCGGTAGCCGCTGAGGCTTATCCGCAGCCACCAGAAGGGCGCCAGCCCCGCCCGTGCCGCCAGCGCCGGCGCGCCGCCCGGGCCTCCATCCTGCACCGCCGCTTCGAGGTCGGCCAGGCCCCCGCGCAGCACGTAGCCCGCTCCCTGGTCGTAGCCGTGCGGATCGGCGAGGGAGCGGGAGACAAGGGGGTTATCCAGGGCCCGGCGGCTGCGCGATTCCTCGCCGAAGGGAATCGCCAGGCGGCCGAGGCGCAGCGCGGAGCGGTCGTCCCCGCCCGCCGGGTGGAGGGCGAGGGCCAGCTCGCCCAGCCTCAGGCGGGGGTCGTCGTCCTCGGGGCGCGCGCCCTCGATTTCAGCCCGCAGGGTGGCGCCGGGACGCAGCCTCGATTCGAGCGATAGCCGGAGTTCATCGGCCCGCACGTCGTCGCCCGGATGGGGAAGCTCGGCGTGGCGCGCCGATGCCGCCGCGTCCAGCGACCAGCGCACCGGCGGCATTCCGGGGTCGGCCCAGACAGGAAACAGCCAGCCGCCCGCCAGCAGGACTGCGGCGGCGAGGGCGCATAGGGGCCTGGAGTGGCGGAGGGGCATGCCTCCCGATAGCACAGGACCGGTGGCGCCGCAATGGAAAGCGGCGGGAATCAGGGCTTGAACAAAATGGAAGCCCCCCCTAGTATCCCAAGCTTTCACCTCGGGGCCTCCCGCCCCCGGGGTTCCGGGAAACCCTCACGATCTGCAACGCCGGGCATGCCCGGCCCCTGCGGGGTAAAACGTTTTAAAACTCGATTCAGGAGCGTATGTCCATGCCAAAGAAATCCAGCGTTAAAGAGCCCGAAGTCTCCGCCGGCCTGCCCAAGCAGAATGGCGTCACCGCCCGCGAGCTGCGCGACCGCATCCTCTTCCACCTCAAGTATGGCCGCGGCAAGGACTGGCGTTCCTCGACCCCGCTCGACCGCCTGGCCAGCCTCTCCATGGCGGTGCGCGATTTCGCCATCGACCGCATGATCCGCACCCAGGAGGACTACCTCGACCACAACGTCAAGCGGGTGCACTACCTCTCGATGGAGTACCTGATCGGCCGCCTGCTCTACAACAACATCCTCTCCCTCGGCCTCATGGACAGCGCCCGCGACGCGCTCAAGGATCTCGACATCCGGCTCGAGGACGTGGCCGACCTCGAAGAGGACGCCGGCCTCGGCAACGGCGGCCTCGGCCGCCTCGCCGCCTGCTTCCTCGATTCGCTGGCCACCATGGAGCTGCCTGCCTACGGCTACGGCATCCGCTACGAGCACGGCATGTTCAAGCAGGAGTTCGACCAGGGCTGGCAGAAGGAGCAGCCCGACAACTGGCTCTCCTACGGCACCCCCTGGGAAATGGTTCGCCCCGAGCACAGTGTGCCGGTGCTGGTCTACGGCCGCACCGCCGAGATCACCACCAGCGCGAACCGCACCAAGTCGGTGTGGGTTGACTGGCAGATGTTCGAGGGCGTGCCCTACGACGTGCCCATCGTCGGCTACGGTGTGAACACCGTCAACCTGCTGCGCCTCTGGAGCTCCCGCGACGCCAAGGGCTTCCGCCTCGACATCTTCAACCAGGGCGACTACGTCCGCGCGGTCGAGGAAAAGAACTGGGCCGAGAACATCAGCAAGGTGCTCTACCCCTCCGACCACATCTACGCCGGCAAGGAGCTGCGCCTCATCCAGGAATACTTCCTCGTCTCCTGCTCGGTGCGCGACATGATCCGCCGCTTCAAGAAGAACCACCGCGACTACACCCACTTCGCCGACAGGAACGCGGTGCAGATGAACGACACCCATCCCGCCCTCGCCGTGGCCGAACTCATGCGCTACCTCCACGACGAGGAGGACATCCCCTGGGACAGCGCCTGGGACATCACCACCCGCACCCTCGCCTTCACCAACCACACCCTCCTCCCCGAGGCCCTGGAGAAATGGCCGGTCGATCTGCTCGCCGCCGTGCTGCCCCGCCACCTCCAGATCATCTACGAAATCAACCGCCGCTTCCTCCAGCAGGTCGAGATCGCCCACCCCGGCGACGGCGACCGCATCCGCCGCATGTCGCTCGTCGAGGAAGGCCCCCACCGCCAGGTCCGCATGGCCAACCTCGCCATGGTCGGCAGCCACTCCATCAACGGCGTGGCCGAGCTGCACTCCCGCCTGCTCCGCGACTTTGTCGCCCAAGACTTCTCCGACTTCTGGCCCGAGAAATTCAACAACAAGACCAACGGCATCACCCAGCGCCGCTGGCTGCTCCAGGCCAATCCCGAATTCTCCGCCGCCATCACCCGGCGCATCGGCGACGGCTGGGTCCGCCATCTCGACGAAATCCGCAAGCTCGAACCCCACGCCGACGACGCCGACTTCCGCGAGGAGTTCCTCGCCATCAAGAAGCGCAACAAGATCGCGCTCGCCAAGACCATCCAGGAACTCACCGGCACCATCGTCAACCCCGACTCCATGTTCGACGTCCAGGTCAAGCGCCTCCACGAATACAAGCGGCAGCTCCTGAACGCCATGCACATCATGACCCTCTACTTCCGCATCAAGGACAACCCCGGCGTGCGCGTGGTGCCCCGCACCTTCATCTTCGGCGCGAAGGCCGCGCCCGGCTACGACATGGCCAAGCGCATCATCAAGCTCATCAACAGCGTCGGCGACATCGTCAACCAGGACCCCGACGTCTCCGGGCGCCTCAAGGTGGTCTTCCTTCCCGACTACCGCGTGTCGCTCGCCGAGAAGATCATCCCCGCCGCCGACCTCTCCGAGC
>CBFGVE010000269.1:0-4593 GCA_965651915.1 uncultured bacterium | reverse complement strand
GCTCGGTATCCTTGCGCGCCGCGAGGGTGGGAAACTCCTCGGGCAGCGGCTCGCCGAAGCCCCGGGTAATCTCCACGAACGAATCTCCCCCAATGCCGAAGCGCGTTTTCACCAGCACCTCCGAATCGTCGCGCACATAGGTCATGAAACGCTGGCGGATCTTGAGCACCGCCTGCATGCCCCCCTGGGGCGACGGCTCGATACGGCCCACCAGGCCGGCTACCGTGCCCAGAATCTCGACCACCGCCCCTTCCTGAAGACCGAACGCGCCCTCGTCGGGGAAGGCCGAGTAGACCAGCACGTCGGGCTCAAACCAGCCTTGCACGCGGCCGGCGGCAACGATGCCCACGATCACAAGCACGAGGGCGACAAGCACGAAGCCGCCGGCGATTTCGTTCACGAATCTGAATTTGAAGGGTTTGCTCATAGCGTCTGCCTCAGGGTTCCATTTTCCAGCACGTAGCATCGGGCATTCAGCGCGCCAGCCTGTTCGAGGGTGGGATTTCGGTGGGAAAGCCAGAGAACGGCGAGCCCCTGCTCCCGACGGGCGTCGAGTTCGGACCACAAGGGCGCGAAATCGGGGTCGCTGGCCTCCTCGGCTCCGGAGTCGGCCACCAGCAGGGCGGGCCCACCCAGCAGCGCGCGCACCCACTGCGACACGATGCGCTCGCGGGCGCTCGCCCAGGCCGGGCGCATGCGCGGCAGCCCCCGCAGCCCTAGGCTGCGGGCCAGCGCCTCGGCCTCCTCGTCGATTTCCGCCGGCGGGCGGTCGCCGTGGAACCGCTCCGAAAGACTGATGTTCTCGTCGATGTCCAGGTTGTAGAGCCAGGCCGGCTCGGGAAAAATCCAGCCGATACGACGACGCAGACGAGACTGGGCCGTGGCCGAAAGCCGGTGCCAGCTCTCCCCCGCGAAGAGGACTTCGCCGTGGTCGGGGGCTTCCAACCCGCCCGCCAGGTCGGCCAGCAATTGGCGCAGCTCTTCCCCCGCCTCGATCAACACCCGCTCGCCCGGCAGCAGAAGCAAGGAAAGGTCGCGCACTTCGTTGGCGCCCTCAGCCGCAGAAACCGCGTCGAACGAGAGAACAGGCTGGACAGGCGAGGTCATGGCTTGAGGTAGAAGACAACGGATACGGCGGCGGAGATCAGGAAGAGGGCGCCCACCGAACGGACGAGGCCCCGCGTGGTCGCCTGGGGCACCTCGGTCACCGCCCCGCGGATGTGCATGCCCTGGATGCAGCAGATCGCGCCGGTGGCCAGGCCGGGAAGAATGGTCTTGGCGAGGAACCCGAACACGTCCTTGAGGGTGAGGGCGCGCATGATGCTATTGAAGAATCGGCCGGGGGTCGAGGCGGTCGAGCCAAGCAGGTTGCCCGCCAGGAAGCCCACCACCAGCGCGACGAGGACAAAAACCACGGTGAGGCAGAACACCGAGACCATCACCCCCAGCACCCGGGGCATGATGAGATAGGCGAAGGGGTCCACCCCCTGGGCGTCGATCACCCGAATGTCGCCCTGCACCCGCATGTTGCCCAGCTCGGTGGCGATGGCCGCGCCACTGCGCCCGATCACGACGAAATTGGTCAGCAGGGGGCCCAGCTCGCGGATAATGACCGCCACGAGCAAGGGGCCGAGGAAACCGGTCTGCCCAACCTTGGTGAGCAGAACCTGGGCCTGGACGACGACCGAGACCCCGACCGCGACCGCGATCAGCGCAATGAAGCGAGTCGCCTCGAATCCGGTGAAAAGAATCTGGCGGGCGAGAACGTCCCGCACCGGCTGGGTCCAGGACGAAGGGCGGACCGCCAGCCGGAGCGAGGCGAGAACAACCCCCGCCTCGTAGGCGTTCTTACGCCACGCTCCCAGCGCCACTTCACCAATTTTTCCTAGAAAACTCATAGATGGGCCATCCCGGGGGGCCGCCCAGCCACTGGCGGGGCGGGAGCGGAGGAAGCTCTATACTAGCGGGGCTAGCTCCGCTGTCCAGCCCAGGCGCGCGGAAACCGTCGCAATGAGCGGAAAAAAACACAAATTTTTAGAAGAATCTTCTGGACTCCAGAGGCCTACTGGCTTACATATGCGCCTCTTTTCCCGACGAAATCGATTTCGACAAGGACGACTACCATGCCAAAGATGAAGACTCGCAAATCCGTTGCCAAGCGTTTCACCCGCACCGGCAGCGGCAAGCTCAAGCGCGAAGGCGCTGGCCGCGGCCACCTGTTCACCGGCAAGTCCAGCAAAATGAAGCGCCGCCGCCGCGCGGGCGCCGTCGTCACCTCCGCCGACCACGCCCGGCTGACCATCCACCTACCCTAACCCCTTCGGCGGGTTCCCGATCCCCTACCCGCCCCACCCCGACCGAACCGGAGAACCTCCATGTCCAGAGCAACCACCGCACCGGCATCCCGTGAACGCCGCCGCCGCCGCTTAAAGCAGGCCAGCGGCTTCTACGGCGCCCGCAGCCGCCTTTTCCGTACCGCCACCGAGTCGGTGGACCGCGCCATGGTAATGGCGACCGAGCACCGCAAGACCCGCAAGCGCGACTACCGCGCCCTGTGGATCGTCCGCATCACCGCCGCCTGCAAGCCCCACGGCATCAGCTACAGCCGCTTCATCGACGGGCTGACCAAGGCCGACGTGGGCCTGAACCGCAAGATGCTCTCGGAGATCGCCATCCACGACGCCGACGGCTTCGCCTCGCTGGTCGCCCTGGCCAAGTCCAAGGTGGCCGAGGCCGCCGCGGCCTAGCGCCATCCCAGACGATCGCTTCGAAAAGCGGCGGGCCCCGGCCCGCCGCTTTTTTTTGTCCACCCCTTGGACAAGCCCCCCGGCCAGTTCTCCAAGCATTGGAACCCTTCCTTCCCCCACAATTCCGGCGGGAATGGACGGCCAGCGTTGACACGGCGGCGTGAAGGCCAATAATGCTTGCTCCCCAAGGAGTAGCCCTATGTCCGAAGCCAGCAATCCCCTATTCCAGATCCACACCCCCGGAGTGGACGTCGAGCGCCTCGTCCGCGATATCCAGGCCAGCGTGCAGAAGAAGATCGACGACGGAATCTATGCCGACGCGCGCATCGCCCGCGCCGAGCGGACCAACCTGGCCAACCTGCGCCACCAGGACGATTTCATCGGCTTCTACCTCAAGTGCCTGCGCGACGCGGTTTTCGTGGACATTTCAGACTTCGAGATTCGGGAGCGCCGCCGCGGCTTCGCCCCGCTGCTGGTTCTTCTGAAGAAGACGATCTGGGGCCTGCTCAAGTTCTACACCTACCGCCTCTGGTCGCAGCAGAACCAGATCAACGGCCTGCTGGTCACCGCGATCGAGGGGCTCGACGAGCAGTACGGCGAGAAGGTCCGCAAGCTCGAAGCCCGGGTGGCCGAGCTGGAGAAGCAAGTCGCCCGCTAACCCGCCCCACCCCATGGCCACCGCCCAGCATATCGCCTTTGTTTGCCCCCGCTTCGCCGAGGGCGCCACCGTCGGAGGGGCCGAGACCCTGCTCAAGGCGCTGGCCGAGAACGCCGCCGCCGCTGGACGCCAGGTGACCTTCCTCACCACCTGCGCCACCAGCCACTTCACCTGGGAGAACACCCTTCCTCCGGGCCGCCGGCGCATCGGCCAACTCGAGGTGGAATTTTTTCCGGTGGACGAGGACCGCGACGTGGGAACCTTCCTGCGGGTGCAGACCGCGATCAGCAACCGGGGATCGTACACCGAGGCTGACGAGCGGCGGTGGATCGAGAACAGCGTGAACAGCCGCGCACTGATCGAGCACCTGCGCCGGGAGGGCGACCAGTACGACCGCATCGTCACCGGCCCCTACCTCTTCGGCCTCGTATTCCACGCCGCGCTGGTCCATCCGGCGAAAACCCTGCTGGTGCCCTGCCTCCACGACGAGCCCTTCGCCTACCTGGGGATCATGCGCGAGCTGTTTGGGCGGATGGGCGGCTTCCTGTTCAACACCGAGCCGGAGCGCGACCTCGCCCGGCAGATTTTCGCGCTGGAGCCAGACGCCGGCCGGGTGGTGGGCATGGGGCTCGACGATTTCACCACCGAACCGGAGCCGTTTATCCGGCACCGGGGTCTCGCCACCCCCTACGTGCTCTATTCCGGCCGCCGCGAGGGCGGCAAGGGAACGCCGCTGATGCTCGATTATCTCGCCGCGTTCCAAAGCCGCACCCAGCGCGACCTCCGCGTGGTCTTCACCGGCAGCGGGCCCATCGACGCCCCGCCGGAACTGGCCGGACGCATTACCGACCTGGGCTTTGTGAGCGAGGCCGACAAGCACGCCGCGATGGCAGGGGCACTGGCTTTCATCCATCCCTCGGTCAACGAGAGCCTGGGCATCGTGCTGCTGGAAAGCTGGCTCGCGGGCACCCCCGCACTCGTCCACGCCGGCAGCGCGGTGCTGCGCTGGCAATGCCAGAACAGCGGGGGCGGGCTGTGGTTCCGCAACTATCCCGAGTTCGACATGACCCGACCGCTGCGCGCCGTGGTCGAGGTCGCGTTCGCGGACGCGCGCACGTGCTGGGCGCTGATCGTCGACGCCGACGCCGCCCGCATCGAGCTCGGCTTCGACGACGACTGGGATGTCTA
>CBFGVE010000268.1:0-4593 GCA_965651915.1 uncultured bacterium | reverse complement strand
CAGCAACGACTACGACGATGTAAACCCCGACATCCGCGACGGCATTATCACCTGGATGGGCTACCACGACAACTGGGACTCCGAGATCTTCGTGTTCGATGCCAGCGGTGAGATCAAACGCCTGACCGACAACGAATACGACGACCGAAATCCCAAGACGGCCAACGGCCGCGTCGTCTGGCACGCCGACGACCTGGAAAAATCGTACATCTTCGTCGCCGACCCCGTCAGGTAGCCTCGGCCACGGGTCCGCGCCTGCACAGCCAGTTGGCCAGTGCCCCCCACTGGGCTACCGGGATCTCCTCGGGCCGGGATCTCGGCGAGAGCCCGTGGGCCGAAAGCCAGCCCGCCACCTCGTCCTCCATCACGCCAAACTGACCCCGCAGCACACCCCCGATCTGTTTCCGCCGCTGGCTGAATGCATGCTTCACCAGCCGGCCGAAGAGCCGACTATCCGCCAGTTCGGCCTGGGGTGAAGTACGCAGTCGCATTTCGAGCAGGGCGGATGTGATCTTGGGGGCCGGATAGTAGCAAGGCGCGCGGATGATCTTCCGGATGGAGATGTCGTAGTACATCTGGCCCCAGATGCTCAGCAGCCCGTAGTCGCCCCCACCCGGCTTCGCGACCAGGCGCTGAGCCACATCGAGCTGGTGCATGACCACAATTCGGCCGGGACGGCTTGAACTCTGAAATACGTCGTGCAGGATGCGGCTGCCGACCGAATACGGTAGGTTCGACACCAGCTTGGTCACCCCACCCGCCAGCAGCCCGCCTAAATCCAGCTCCAGTGCATCCCCTTCGATAAGCCGGAATCCGGGTGACGCCCCCTGGCTGCGCCGAAGCCACTCGCACAGGCGACGGTCCTTCTCCACCGCCACGACACGATCCACCGCAGGCAGAAGCGCCTCGGTCACCGCGCCAAGACCCGGTCCAATCTCCAGCACTACATCCCCGGCCTGCAGTTCCGCAGCATCGAGGATGATGCGCAGGATGTTGCCATCGATCAGAAAGTTCTGTCCGAGCACCTTGCTCGGCCGGAACCCCAACTCGTCCAGCACCTGGCGGACCCGCGTGGGCTGGGTCATGCCGCTCATGAACGCGCCCCCGCGCCACCGAGCCAGGGTGGGCAGCGCCCGGCCAGGAAGGCAGCGAGCCGAATCGCCTCGCGCATACTTCGCGTACTGGCTTTGCCCGTACCTGCCAGGCCATAGGCGGTCCCGTGGTCGGGCGAGGTCCGCACGAAGGGTAGGCCCAGGGTGAGGTTCACCCCCCGGTCAAACGCCAGCGTTTTTAGCGGAGCCAGCCCCTGGTCGTGGTACATCGCAACCACGGCGTCGTATCCGCCCCGCGCGGCAAAGTGGAATACTGTGTCGGCGGAAAGCGGCCCCTCGACGCGCCATCCCCGGTGGCGGCGACGTACGCGCGCTACGGCGGGGGCGATGGTCTCGGCCTCCTCATGGCCCAGCGCCCCCCCGTCGCCGGCATGGGGATTGAGCCCGCATACCGCGATCCGCGGCTGGTCGATCCCCAGCCAGTTCAAGCCTTCACCCGCCAGCTCGATGGCTTCCCCAACCACATCCGGGGTGAGCGCATCGGGTACCCGACGGAGAGGAAGGTGGCGGGTGGCGAGCATCACCCGCAGCGGACCGCCCAGCAGCATCATGCCGAAGCGCGGCGACGCGGAGTGGGCCGCGAGCAGCTCGGTGTGCCCGGGATAGGGCAACCCCGCCAGCAGGAAGCCCTCCTTGTTGATCGGAGCGGTTACAAGTCCATCCAGGGCGCCAGCCAGACAACCCCTGATTCCCGCCTCTATCCATGCCGCCGCCGCCAGGGCCGCGTCCTTGCGCACCCGGCCCAGCGCTTCCCGAGGCTGAAGCCTCGGCGCGGGATCCCAAAGGGAAAGGCGGGGCTGCGGGCGGCTGGGTGAAGCGGACATGGGATCCGCGGAAGGAAGCGGTGCCAAGCCCAACCTGGCACACTCCCGGTCAGCCACTCCCCGGGCACCAATCAGAACCAGGCGCACACCGGCGGGGAGAGGGCCCAGACCCACGCGGATGGCTATCTCGGGGCCGATGCCGTTGGGGTCACCCAGCGAGACGCCTAGAATTCGGGAACTCTTCATCGTGGGCCCTCCTTCGCCGGGAACGCGGGCCGCAGTCGTTCTAACCAGCAGCCCGATCCGCTCGCTAGCGGTAGATCTTCACAAAGTGGTTGCGCTTCAGACGCTCCATCCAATCCTGATAGAGCCGGGCTTCCTCGCGTGCCTGCACTTCGCGGTCGAGCTGATCCTTAACCTCCTCAAAGGGTACTACTCGCGCCGCCTTGCTGGCCTCGACAAGCAGCAGGTAGATTTCCTCCGGCGTCTCGACCAACGGCGAAACCTTTCCGACCTCGGCATCCTCGACTGCCGCAGCCAGCTCGGCGCGCAGCGAGCCGGGCGTGATCCAGCCCCAGCTCCCCCCCTGGGCGGCATAGGCCCCCTGGGAATGCTTGCGGGCCAACTCGCCGAAATCCTCCCCGGCCTCCAGCTTGGCCTGAATGCTCTCCGCCTCGGCCCGTTTCACCTTCGCCTCCTCCTCGGTCGTTCCCTTGTTCAGCGCGATGGTGCGCAGCTGGACTTCCGCAGGACGGGTGAACTCCTCGATCCTGCGCTCGTACTCTTCGCGGACCGCGGTAGGCGACACCTGGAGGCGCGCCCCTACTTCCCGCCGGCGCAGCATCATCACCGCAATCCGGTCGTGTATCTGGCTCCGCCACTGCTGGTAGCTCAGCTTTTCCCGGTCCAGCGCCTGCATCAGAGCCGCCCGGTCGTTGTTGAAGCGGTCGAACACCAGCTCGCGGATGTGGTCATCGATCATGGCCTCCGGTACCATCAGCTTCTGGGCAACAAATTCCTCCAGGATCAACTGCCGCTCAACCAGGGTGTTCAGCGCCGAACGGTAGGCGTCCTCAAGCCTTCGCGCCAGCTCCTCGCCCGAATAGGCGGCGCGGAGCTGCTGCTCCGCCGGACCCAGAATCTCCATGATGTCGCCGATGGTCACCACTCGCTGGTTGACCACGGCTGCATAGCCATCCAGCGGCTGCGCCCCCGGGTTGGCCGGGGCGAGCAAAGGGACCAGAAGCAAACAGGAGGCGGCAAGCGAGAGGGAAGAACGTTTTTTCATGCGGCAAATCGGGGTGGATGGGTGAGACAGTCTATATGCGAAACGCGGGACCAACAAAACTAAAATGGCCGCGGATACATTTTTTCGACCGATTGAGGGTTTGAAATGTTCAGTCCCCAGCCTCTACAATGCTGCGGTACGACCAGGTTCCCCCGACCCCACACCCTCATGCCCCTCATCCCCCACCGCCGCACACACCCCCTGGACGGCCGCTTCGCCTGGCCTGCCCGCATCCAGCTCGCCAGCCCCCGGAACATCGACCACTTCGCCCTCGGCCAGCTCGCCGACGACCTGCGGAGCGCGAAACCCGGCCGCAGCGTCGAGCTGACGCTCGACGCCTCCAGCCCCGCCACGCTGCGCATCGCCCGCGATCCGCGCATCGCCGGATCCGAGGCCTACCGCCTCGTCGTCCGCCCCGGCGGCATCGACCTCTTCTCCGCCTCCGACGCCGGCGCCTACTACGGCATCCAATCGCTGCGCGAATGGCTCGCCGAGGACGCCCGGACGCTTCCCTCGATGGTCATTTCCGACGCGCCCGACTTCCCCCGCCGCGGCGTCTATCTCGACTGCTCGCGAGGCCGCGTCCCCACCCAGGCCTATCTCAAAACCCTGATCGCCCAGCTCGGCCACTGGAAGTACAACGAACTACAGCTCTACATCGAGAATGTCTTCACCTTCGCCCGCCACCCCGCCATCTCCGAGGGCTTCTGTCCCTTCACCCCCGGGGAACTGGCCGACCTCCAGGAAGAGTGCCGCCGCCACCACATCCGCTTCGTACCCTCCCTCGCCAGCTTCGGCCATTTCGAGCGCACTCTTTCCCTGCCTGCCTACCAGCACCTCGGGGAGCAGCCCGGACTCTGGGGCTATCCCGGCGGCACGACCCTCTGCCCCGGCGACCCAGGCTCCATCCGGCTCGTCGCCGACCTCTACGACGAGTTCCTCCCCCTGTTCGAAGCCACCGACTTCAACGCCTGCTGCGACGAAACCTGGGAGCTGGGCAAGGGGCGGAGCGCCGCCCGCGTCGGACGCGTCGGCATGGGACCCGTCTACCTCGGGTTCATCCGCAAGCTGCACCGCCTCGCCGACCGCCACGGCAAGCGGCTCAATATCTGGTCCGACATCGTCCTCAACCACCCGGCCATGCTCCCCGAAGTCCCCCGCGACATCGTCATGCTCAACTGGGACTACCACCCGCGCGGCCGCCGCATGCGCCGCAGCGGCGAGCTGGCCGAGGCCGGACTCGCCTTCGTGGGCTGTCCCGGCACCAACGCCTGGCAGAGCCACGGCTCGCGGCTCCGCCAGGCGATGGGCAACGCCGCCGACTTCGCCCGCGAGGCCCGGCGGCATGGCGCCGAAGGCTACCTGATGACCGACTGGGGCGACTTCGGCCACCGTAACCTTCCGGGCACCAGCCTGCACGGCATCGCCT
>CBFGVE010000267.1:0-4597 GCA_965651915.1 uncultured bacterium | reverse complement strand
GTCCACCAGGCCCCGCTCGAGAATGCCGGAGAGCGCCTCGGCCGGGGTCTCGGGATTGATGGCGATGCCCGCCCGCATTCCCATGTCGCGGATACGCGTGAGGGTGTCCTCCACCGGGCAGGGGGCCTCGACATGGATGCTCAGGGTCTCCGACCCCGCCTCGGCGAAGGCCTTGAGGTACAGGTCGGGACGACTGATCATAAGGTGTACATTCAGAGGAATTTGCGTACTTTCTCCCGCCATTCGCACCACCTCGGGACCAAAGCTGATGTTGGGAACAAAGTGCCCGTCCATCACGTCCAGGTGCAGCTCGTCGGAACGGGCCGCCTCGGCTCGGCGGCACTCCTCGGCCAGGCAGCCGAAATCGGCGGCCAGCAGCGACGGCATGATCTTGAAGTCGGGCATACGGGGAAAATCCGGTTAAAAAGAGGGCACAGGCTAATCGAAGCACCCCGCCGGGTCAAGCAGGCTCGTGTTACCCTCTACGCCCGGCTGGCAGGATGAGGCCTGCGCTCAGCTCGTCCCGGCGAGCTGCTGGAAGACCAGCTTCTCGCCGTCGCAGCCCACCTCGACCACGTCGCCGGTGATGTGTCCGCGCAGGATTTCTTCGGCCAGGGGGTCTTCGAGATAGCGCTCGATCGCCCGGCGAAGGGGGCGGGCGCCGAACACCGGGTCGTAGCCCTTGTCGACGAGGAAGTTCTTGGCGGCGTCGCCCAGGTGCAGCTCGATCTTCTTCGCGGCAAGCCGCTTGATGACCTTGGAGGACTCGAGTTCGAGGATGCGGATGACGTCCTCGCGGCCAAGCTGGCGGAACACGATGATATCGTCGATGCGGTTGATCAGCTCGGGCTTGAACACCCGCTTGGACTCCTCGAGCATCTGGTCGCGCAGCTTCTCGAAGGTGCTTTCCTCGGAGTTGTCGGCGAAGCCGAGGCTTCCGCCCTTGCGGACGAGGTCGGCGCCGAGGTTCGAGGTCATGATCACGATGGTGTTGCGGAAATCGACGGTTCGGCCAAGGCTGTCGGTCAGCTTGCCCTCCTCCAGAATCTGGAGCAGCAGGTGCATGGTATCGGGATGGGCCTTTTCGATCTCGTCGAACAGCACCACGGAGTAGGGCCGGCGGCGCACCCGCTCGGTAAGCTGGCCCCCTTCTTCGTGGCCGACATAGCCCGGCGGCGAGCCGACCAGGCGCGAGGAGGCGAATTTTTCCATGTACTCGGACATGTCGATCTGGATGAGCGCATCCGGGTCGTTGAACATGAACTGGGCCAGGGCCTTGGCGAGCAGGGTCTTGCCGACGCCGGTGGGGCCGAGGAATACGAAGGAGCCGATGGGGCGCCGGGGGTCCTTGAGGTCGGCGCGCGAACGGCGGAGCGCCTTGGAAATTGCGGAAACGGCGGGATTCTGGCCGATGACCACGCCTTCCAGCTCCTCCTCCATCTTGAGCAGCCGCTCCATCTCCTTGGCCTCCATGCGGGTGACCGGCACGCCGGTCCACTTGGAGAGGACGGTCATGATGTCGTCGTCGCTGACCGTGACCACCTGCTCGTCGCGCGACTTCCGCCACCCCTCCATCACCTTCTCCATCTCCTCGCGGGCAAGCCGCTCCTGGTCGCGGAAGCGGGCGGCCTCCTCGAAATGCTGCTCGCGGATGGCCGCCTCCTTCTGGAGCCGGATCTCCTCGATCTGCTTTTCCTGGTCCTTGATGTTGGGCGGGCGGGTCATGGCCGATATGCGGGCGCGGGCGCCCGCCTCGTCCATAACGTCGATGGCCTTGTCCGGCAAAAAGCGGTCGGTGAGGTAGCGGGCGGAAAGCGAGGCCGAGGCCGCGAGGGCTTCGTCGGTGATCTTGGCGTGGTGGTGCTCTTCGTACTTGGGGCGCAGCCCCTTGAGGATCTCCACCGTCTCGTCCACCGTGGGCTCGCGCACCATCACCGACTGGAAGCGGCGCTCGAGGGCGGCGTCCTTCTCGATGAATTTGCGGTATTCGGCCAGCGTGGTAGCGCCGATGCACTGCATTTCGCCCCGGGAGAGGGCCGGCTTGATGATATTGGAAGCATCCATCGCGCCCTCGGCCGAGCCCGCGCCGACAATGGTATGCAGCTCGTCGATGAACAGCAGGATGTTCTTGTTCTGGCGGATCTCGTCCATGACCGCCTTGATGCGTTCCTCGAACTGGCCGCGGTACTTGGTCCCGGCCACCATGAGAGCGAGGTCGAGGGTGATGACCTTCTTACCGCGCAGCAGCTCGGGACCCTCGCCGGAGACGATGGACTGGGCGAGCCCTTCAACGATGGCCGTCTTGCCTACGCCCGCCTCCCCCAGCAATACCGGATTGTTCTTGGTGCGGCGGCAGAGGATCTGGATGACCCGTTCGATCTCCGAGGCCCGGCCCACCACGGGGTCCAGCTCGTTGCGGCGGGCCATCTCGGTCAGGTCGCGCCCGAAGGTGCTGAGCGCCGGGGTCTTGGCGTCGCGGGGGGCCGAACCGGCCTTGCCTTCGGCGGGGGCTCCAGCGTGCTCGGCATCGGCGTCGAAATTGGGGTCGAGTTCGCGCATCACCTCAACGCGGGTCTTCTCCAGATCGACCTGGAGATTCTTGAGTACGCGGGCGGCCACGCCCTCGCCTTCCCGGAGGAGGCCGAGAAGAATGTGCTCGGTACCGACGTAGGAATGGTTGAGGGCGCGGGCCTCGCTGCCGGAAAGCGCCAGCACCTTCTTCACCCGGGGAGTGAAGGGCAGGTTGCCCACGGTTTTGGTTTCAGGACCAACGCCTACAGCCTTTTCCACCTCCAGTCTGACTGTTTCCAGATCCACGCCCATTTTCTGGAGGACGTTCACCGCAACCCCCTGCCCCAGCGCAATCAGGCCCAGCAGCACATGCTCGGTGCCCACATAGGCGTGGTTGAAGCGGTCGGCCTCCTTGCGGGCCAGTTGCAGAACTTGCTGGGCTCTAGGGGTAAAATTATTCATTGCTTGCCTTCCGTTTTCGTCGGGTGCCTGCGGCTTTGAGACGCTTCCGCATTAGACCTGCTCTAGCCTCATCGCGTTCACCCGGCTTAAGCTTACGCCCTTCGGTCTTCTGAAGATGCCCTGGCTGGGTGAGCATGAGCAGGTCGCAGATCGTGCTCCACTCGATTCCCTTGACTATACCCAGATCGATGCCCAAACGCAAACCGGAAAGGTTTTCCAGCGCCTCGCGCGAGGTGAGGATGTGCGCATGGGTTAAAATGCCCAGCGAACGCCCCACATGATCCTCGACCAGAACCCGCTTCTGCTCCATCAGGCGGGCCCGGGCGTTCTGCTCGTGCTTGACCAGTTCCTGGACGATCTGGTCGAGGTTCTGGATGATGTCCGCTTCGCGTTCCCCGAGGGTGATCTGGTTGGAAATCTGGAACATGCTCCCGGTGGCCTCTGTTCCCTCCCCCCAAAGACCCCGCACCGCCAGGCCGATCTTTCCCAGTCCCTTCACGATGGGAGACATCTCCTCCATGAGAACCAGGCCGGGGACGTGGAGCATGACGCTAGCGCGCATTCCGGTACCGACATTGGAAGGGCAGGCCGTGAGGTAGCCAAGGCGGGGCGAATAGGCGAACTCCACCTCGCGGTCCAGGGCGCTGTCTACCGCGTCCACCGCCTCCCACGCGGTTCGCAGATCGAGCCCGGCGCGCAGCGACTGGAGGCGGAGGTGGTCCTCCTCGTTCACCATGATGGCCACCGTCTCGTCCGCCCGCACAACCAGGCCCCCGCCCTCGACCCGTTCGAGGTGCTCGCGGCTGATCAGGTGGCGTTCGAACAGGATCTGCTTATCGAGCTTGTCCAGGTCCTCCATGGCGAAGGTCTCGGCGGGATCGAGCGAGGGGATATGCTGCAGCAGCGGGAAGAGCCGGTCGCGTACCCGGTTGCGCACCTCCGGTTCGGCCCAGCCGGGGAACGGAGTGTCGGCGAGGTTCCGCGCGAGGCGTACCCGGCTGCTGACTACGATGTCTGGACTGTCGCCGCTGCCCAGCCATGCGCCGTGCTGCCCGAGTAGGGATTCGATGCTCACGGGGTGCCTCCCTCGGCGTTCATCAGCTCGCGGCAGCGCTGAATCCGGTCCCGAAGGCGGGCGGCTTCCTCGAACTGTTCCTCGGCGATTGCCCGCTTAAGTTCGGCCTGAAGCTCGCCAATCTCCTCGTCATAGCGGGCGTGGAGGCCAACACCGGATGGCGCCTTGCCTTTGTGCTGCCCGCTCCGGTGCATCGCCCGGATCAGTCCGACGAGTTCGGCCGCGAAGATGTCGTAGCAGGAGGGACAGCCAAGCCGCCCCGACTTTTTGAACTGGGAGATGCGCATGCCGCAGCCCGGACAGGCCGGGTCGTGCGACCGGGGCGATGGCGGAGCAACGCTTTGCGGGCCACCCATGCCGAGCAGCAAATCGGTGATGGAGATTGACCCGTGGATATCGAAGCCGCTTTTGGCCGCGCACCCCTCGCAGAGGTGGAGCTTCTTGACCGCACCATCCACCACCTGGGTGAGGTGTATCGTCGCGTCGTTCTTGCTACAGTGTTCGCAAAGCATGGCGTAGGGTTCCAGGCGGTGGCTTGAGCAGTCGATA
>CBFGVE010000266.1:0-4625 GCA_965651915.1 uncultured bacterium | reverse complement strand
GATTCGATCCGCGGCCCAGTCGCCTGGGCCAATTACATTACCAGCCCGTGCGCTTGCGATGCGAATCGGGGATTCGCAAAAAAATGAGCGCCTGTACGACGAGATGACAAGCTCTGCAGCCCCCTTCGACATGCTGTAGGGGTCGTGCCCCCCCATGGCGTCACATTCTCGATAGGCATAGGACCATTCCATGTTTTCATAGCACTTGTCGCTCGTGACACATACCACGGCACAAGGGAGGCCACTGCTGCGGAGTGCCTCAAGAAGATGAGCGGTACCCATGATATTTGTTGAAAGGGTTCGAAGGGGGTCTGCGTAGGATTCGCGCACAATGGCTTGTGCGGCAAGGTGAAAAACCACATCTGGCTGAAATTTGCCTATGCTCTCCTTGACTCGCTCGGGCTCGCAGATATCCAGATCCATCCGAGGATAAAGCTCGGAGAGATCCCCCGCAACGAAAGGTCCCCTCGGTTGCTCGGGAGGGAGAGCCAGCCCATGCAGCTCCGCTCCCAGCGATTGGAGCCATACCGCAAGCCAAGATCCTTTGAATCCGGTATCACCGGTGACCAGAACGCGCTTTCCTGAATAGATGCTGCTAAAACTCATTGATGATACTCCGTTCTTTGGTTCCATCGTTGTAGAGGCGTCTCCGTGAGACGCACGCCGCTCGCGGAGCGGCCCTACATAATTCGTGTTACACTTTCATCCTTCTTTTTGCCCTCGCCCTGAATCTCGCATCCCGCTCCCCGCACCTCGCATCACACACCCCGCATCAATTCGTTCGCGGCTTCCACCCCGGTCGCGTAGGCATCCTGGCTCCACATGTACTTCCACTGCCCATACAGCCCTATCGGCATAATCCCCACCTCGGCCAACCAATTGTGAATGACTCCCACCGCCGCCTTCCGCGCTTTGGTGGAAACCACGTAGGAATAGGGAACAATCACAGGTTCTGCATCGACCACATCACGGGTCGGCGAATAGCCGAGAAGGGGACCAAGGCGAACAAGCGTATCATCAAGGAGCTGCTGGGGATTAAAGGGCTCGTCCGGCCTTCTGAATATTTCGGCCTGGAGGGATGCCACGTCCGTTCCCGGGGCACTGGATGAAAGCCTGCTCGGAACCGAGACCCGGGAGGGTTCGATTTCGTGGTCGTAGATATACATCCAATCGAAGGGCCGTAGATCCGCGCTTTTGACCAGGTAGTTGATGCAAATAAGCACAAGATGCTCCAAGTGTTTGACAGCCTCGCGTACCGCTTTGGGTGCGTCATCGACGATGGCCACCAGCTTGTCGAGCGGCATCGAGCTTACCAGCGTCTCAAAGTCGCACGATGAGCCGTCTTCGAACTCCACACGCTTTTGACTCGCACGTATCCGCACCGCTCTCTTCTGGTACGAAATGGGCACATCCTGATACAGCGCTTCAAAAAAGCGGAAGAAACCTCCCTGCTTGGGGTAGTGAAACAGCCGGAAAACCGCCTGCTTTTCGTCCTGAGGAGCAAGCGCCCCAGCAAGTATGTTGTCTAGCTGCGTCGGCAGCAATCGGCCGGCCAGCCAGTCGGTACCCAGCGCTTCCATGGGCTTGCGCCAATATTTTTCGGTGAATACGCGATAAAATTGGTCGGACAGATGGTGCCCGTAATTGTAGAGGCACCACTGCGCGTAGTCTTGTGGTTCGCAGCCTTTGTATTCCACTTGCGCCTTGACCAGGTCGGTGAGCGCCTGAATTCGAATATCGAGAGGAAGTTCGTTGAGGTGGTTCTGTACCGGATAGGAGAAGAAGTGGCCCCGCCAATAGTTTTTAACCGTGCTTCGCTCCATCTGCGAAACCTCACCCGCCGCTTGATATACCAGCTTTAGCCACTCCGGATCCTTAGCGTGGCAGATATGGGCACCTTGGTCATAATGAGTTCCGGCAAAGGGCTTTGACCAAGCGTGTCCGCCCGGGTGGTCTTCGGCTTCAAACACCCGGGAGCCAGGCAGGGTCCGGGCAAAGCCGAGTCCCGCTAGGCCGGCGCCGAGTACGACGATGTCTTGTGGATTCATAGTGATGCGGGATTTGGGGTGCGGGGATGCGAGATGCGAATTAGTTAAGGAACCGCAAATGAACGCAAATGAACGCGAATGGGGAGTGAGAGGGGTTAGCCACGAAAAAACACTAAAAGGGAGGAAAGGTGACTGAAGTGGTGGAAAGGTGGCAACGCAGGGTAGAGGGCGGAGGTGTAGTGGCGTCTCCGTGAGACGCACGCCGCTCGCGGAGCGGCCCTACATTCGCCTGATCTGGTTGATCTCTCCTTGATAGGGCCAATCATCGGCGTGCTCCACAAGCCCTGCCCGTACCGGATTGTTGCGAACATAGTCCCACTTCTCGGAATAGCCTTCCTGATTCCGCATCAGATGGTCGAAAAATCCGGGTTGCCACACCTCGATTCCGGGCTGGACCAACCGAACTGCCTTGGTGACCGCCTGCTTCAAGTGCTTCACGCTCTCGCCTAGAGATCCATCTCGCCCTGGACAAATGAATAGGTGAATATGATCGGGCATAATCATGTAGCGGCCAATCAGAATGTTCAAGCTCCGCTGCTTCACCGCATGGTTTTTAAACGCTCCATGCACGCTCTCCTTGGCTAGGAGGTGTTGACGGTCAAAGGCAACCATGGTCACATAATAGAGAGGTGGATCGTAGTCGGAGAATATTTCCGGCAACCTTGGCGGGCGTTTGGGAAGAGTTTTCATTGTGATTTAGGGGTTGTAGAGGCGTCTCCGCGAGACGCACGCCGCTCGCGGAGTGGCCCTACAAAATCCGTCTTTTGGCTTCATCGTTGTAGAGGCGTCTCCGTGAGACGCACGCCGCTCGCGGAGCGGCCCTACAAAATCCGTCTTCAGTTTCCACGTTGTAGTGGCGCCTCCGTGAGGCGCACGCCGCTCGCGGAGCGGCCCTACAAGCGTCACAACCATGTTCAGTATTTTAAATGGCGTCGCTCTGAACCCTACACCAACCCATCAATCCCATCCTCCCACCTGATGCTTGGCTCCCAGTTCAACTGTTCCTTGGCTTTCCCAATATCCGCATACTGAGTATCAGGTTCGCTGCAACGACGCGCTCGGGCGCCTAGATGAAAAAGGTCACGGGCCCCGGCCTTGGATGCAATGCGTTCCAGCACATCCTTCACGCGGACAGGACACCCAGAACCGAGGTTGTAGACACCGGCTCGCTGCGGTTCGCACTCCAAGGCGCGCACCAAGGCCCGAGCGATATCCTCTACATGCACGAGATCACGCTGCTGCAATCCATCGGTAAACTGGGCTTCCTTCCGCTCTCGAGCCATGCGTACGGCGTAGGGAATCATCATGTCCCCGGTCTGGCCGGGTCCATAGACGATGAACGGGCGCATCCAAAACACCGGGATACCCGTGCGCGCAGACCACTGGGTTAGCAGCGTCCCGACCGCATGCTTGGCCCAGCCATAGGGGGAAAGACCTTCGCCCGGAGCATCGGTTTCGTTGAGGCACCCTGCCCTGTCTCCATATTCCTCAGCCGAACCAAGTCCTATCACACGCAGGCATCGACTCGCGGCACACCAGTCGGCAAGCCGGCCGAGAGTTGCAACTGCGGCGGCCTGATCGGAAAACTCACCGGAGCGGTTCATTGGCCATGCCAAATGGATCAGTGAGAACTGTTCGCCTTTCGTGAAATCGGCAAGGATGCTCGGATCGGCAAGATTCGTTTGGACCTTCGCTTCCACTCCTTCAAGGTCGACACCAAACTTTTGGTCCACCGCCACGACCCGCCGACCATTGGCTCGCAGAGCAGATACGGTGTGGCGACCGAGGAATCCGGCAGCACCGGTGACGAGAACTAGGTGGGAGGGGGCCATGTGTAGTGCGGTGGCTCGACACCGCTTTGTTAGGCGCGGCTTGACGCGCCAGGGGAAGATAAAGCCACAAAAAGCACAACAAGCACTAAAAGGGTTAACCGAACGGGTTAATGGTTAATTGGGTTATTGGGTCAGAAGCTCGCTGCCTTCCAAAAGACGGTCGCGGAAGGCTGGATCGAGATCGGCTGCTTCAATCAGATCCACTTTGTAGGGGATGTCGGATTCCTCGAAGGCGGTGCGGGCAAGGGCTCGGATGCGGGGTGAAAGGGGTTGCCGATTCAATACCAGCAAATCGATGTCGGAATAGCGTTTGGCCGATCCCCGGGCTCGGGATCCGACCACCCGAACCTCGTAGTTGGGGAGATAGCGCTCTACGATCCCGAGCACCTCCAGCCGGCAATCCGTGCTTAGATCAATCACTGCTCCGCGCCTCCAGCTCAGCCAGGAGTCGCTTCGCGGACGGAAGGAATTCAAGCGCCGTTTCATAGACGCTTTGCGCTTTTCGGGCGTCATAGGTGTGGGAAGTTATGTTACGCTGCTCGCGATAGATCAACCAGGTGTTCACGCTCTCCACATATCCCCGCTCGGCGGCTTCCCGCATCAGGGCCTTGAAGGAGAGGGTATCGATCTCGGCTGGGACGGCGGCATCGGACTGCAACTGGCGCTTGGTCATTTTACAGCACAATTCGTAGCTGTCGTCGAAGCGCTGGATCTCCTGGTATTCCACCGTCTTGTGGAACGCCAC
>CBFGVE010000265.1:0-4634 GCA_965651915.1 uncultured bacterium | reverse complement strand
TGCGCAACGCTTTGGTCGATCCTCAAAAGCGTGCAGCGTTTATCGCCGCCCAATGTGCCCGCTTCCCCGATGCCCAATCCCGTGAAGCAGCCATGAGGTCAGTTGAGTCAGTGCTTCGCGCCGACGGACTCCACGTCAACGAAAACGCCTTCCTACAAGAGTTGCGTGCGGTGATGAAGTCGTCCTAGCCACAGGCCTTGTGCGAGCCTTGGAATGCTCAATGCCTCCGCACTCCGAGGCTTGGAATCTGCATAGCCCAGCTGCACCGACATGCGCGGGCTGCTGCGGACTCAAGTTTTAGCAGCAATCAGAGTCCAAGCAGGAAGGGGTTGTGGCTTTTTTCGCTGCCTATCGTGGTGGCGGGTCCGTGTCCCGGATATACCCTGGTGTCATCGGGGAGCCGCTTGAGTCGCTCCAGGGAGTGGAGCAAGTCGACATGGCGGCTGCCCGGGAGGTCCGTGCGGCCTACCGAGCCGCGGAACAGGGTGTCGCCAGAAATCAGGACGCCCTCGTCTTCGAAGTAGAAGCAAACGCCGCCCGGCGAATGGCCTGGGGTTTCGAGGATGCGGTAGGTCAGGCCAGCGTCTGTCCAGACCTGCCCATCGGCATAGCTGCGGTCGATGGCGGGCGGATTGGCCACGGGATAGTAGTAGGGCGGGTGCTGGTTGGCGGGTCCGAAGGCCCAGGCGGCATCGAGCGGATGAAGGCCGACGGGTGCCGGGTGGGCTTTGTAGATGGGCCCCAAGGCACTGACGTGGTCCATGTGGCCATGGGTCAGCAGGATGGCCTTTACATCGAGTGCTAAACCGGAAATCCGCTCCAGAATGCGCTCGGCTTCGGCGCCGGGATCGATGACCAGCGCCTCGTGCGCATCATTCCAGAGCAGGTAGCAGTTTGAGGCGAAGGCACCGACTTCAATGGCTTCGAGGTTCATGGCGAGAGAAAGCTGGTCCCGCGTGGGGTGGGGGGGATGGAGAAACAGGAGGCGAGACTCTGGGCGACGTCGAAGAAGCCCTCGCGGATGCCGAGGCTTCCGCCTGCTTGCCCCTTCCGGTACACGAGCAGGGGCACGTACTCGCGGGTATGGTCGGTTCCGGCGAAGGTAGGATCGTTTCCATGATCCGCGGTTATAATGAGCAGATCCTCCTCGTCCAGTTTTGGAAGAAACCCCGCAAGCCATTGGTCGGTCTGCTCCAGGCAGGCTGCGTATCCAGGAGCGTCGCGACGGTGGCCGTAGAGCATGTCGAAATCGATAAAATTGGCAAATATTAGACCGTCGCCCGGTTTGGCGAGAAAGAGCTCCACCGCCTCCTGGGAGGCCAGATTGTTTCCTGAGTGGATGGATTCGGTGATGCCTCGATGCGCATAAATGTCTTCGATCTTGCCGACGGCATAGACCGCTACGCCGGCGTCAAACAGGCGTTCCAGAATAGTGGGTTCAGAAGGTTTGAAGACATAGTCGCGCCGATTCTCGGTTCGCGTGAACGAGCCTGGCTCCCCGACGAATGGGCGGGCGATTACGCGGCCGATCCGGTAGGGGTTGCACAGCTCGCGGGCGATCTCGCAGGCCTTATACATTTCATCAATCGGCACGACCTTCTCATGGGCGCAAAGCTGGAAGACGGAATCGGCGCTGGTGTAGACAATCCATTCGCCGCTCTGAAGATGCTGAGGGCCTAACTCGTCAATAATCTGGGTGCCGCCGGCAGCTTTATTGCCGATGCACGACCGCCCTGTACGCTGCGCGAAGGCGTACATCAGGTCGGCGGGAAAGGATGGCGCATCGTGGGGGAATAGGCTGAAGCCTGGACGCATGTGGAGCCCGGCGATTTCCCAATGTCCGGTGACGGTATCCTTGCCTTCGGACAGCTCCCGCATGGCGCCCCACGAAGCAAGGGGACAAGCGGTGGGTTCAACACCAATTATTGGTTTTCCGGACAGCAAAAGAGAGGGAACGTTGCCAAGGCCCAACGAGGCGAAAGTTGGGAGTTCGATGCCGCCTACCGCAGCGGCGGTATGGGGAAGGGTCGCCGAGCCCACGTCTCCGTAGTCAACTGCATCGGGCGCCTCCCCGACGCCAACGGAATCGAGCACTATGACGATAACTTTCATTCGGCTCCACCAGTATGAGCCCACATGGAGGTCTAGCTTGCAGGTTCTTCTTTGTCCCGGGCGGTCTGGAGGTCTTCGAACGACCCGCGTTCCAGAACGTAGCGCTGGAAACCGTCCACCAGATCGTTGTGGCGGCTCTGAAGGAGGTTTTGGCGGATACGTGGGGCAATCATGCTGAACATCGCCGCATCGGCAGAGGACCGATTCTCGACATAAGCGAGAATGACCCCGCCGGGAACGGCGACCGGGTCGGCAAGCTCACCTTTGACCAGGGTTGCAGAAGCCCGGAGGAGGGCGGTGGCATGCGGGACGTCGTCCAGTTGGCCCATCGCCGAGAGATTATCCGCGGACTTCACCTCGAATCCTTCTACTTCGGCGAGAACGTCGAAGCGGCTTCCCTTGGCGAGACCGGCCTGAAGGCGGGTGCGGATTTCCCCGGCCCGTTCCCGGAGCCGATCGCTGTCGAGCTGGCGCTGTGCGGCGGTGATGGCATCTTCGCGAACCTCTTCGAATGCGGGGATTCGGGAGTCTATGCGCTCTGCGAGACCCAGCACGTAAAAAGCGTCGTCGCCCGACAGAGGATCGCTGAAGTGTTCGTCAGCATTGTCCCTCAGGGAGAAAGCCGTTTCGGCAAATCCGGGTACATCGATGCCAGCGACCGTGTCGGTAATGCGGAGGGCGGGGCTTTCCTCAACCTGAATGCCTTTTTCGGCTGCCACCTGTCGGACGTTCGCCCGAGTGCGTTCGTTGGCCCGCTGCACATCGACCACAAATTCGGTGGCGGCCTGGCCTGCAAGTTCCCGGGCCTTCGCGAGCTTCAGCTCTTGGATAATTACCTCTTTCACTTCATCGAATGGGAGCGCTTCGCTTGGCGCGGCTAGCTCGTCGCCTTCTTTGGCGGTTGCAGTGCTTTCGTCGGTTTGACTAACAGGCTTTCTGAATCTCTCGATGTTGGCGTCGTAAAAGGCGAGGGCGGCTGCCTCGTCGACTTCGACCTGGTCGAGGTAGTCCGCACTGCGGAACGTCGCGTAATCGACCTTGACCAGTTCGGGAATGCGGAAGACTTCGGGGTCGGCCTCGTAGTTGGCCCGGGCGGCTGCCTCGTCCACAATTTCCTGCCCTTCGACCGTCGAGAGCGGTAGGAAGACATATTGGAGGTCGAGAGAGTCGGTGAACATGCGGAAAGACTGGCGAAGCTCGATCGGGGTGGCGAGGTCGATGGACTGAATCATGTCTTCGATCCGTCCGATGAGAATCTGCTCTCGAAGATGGTTTTCAAAATCACGGCGCGATATGCCAAGCTGGCGCCCCAGGTACAAGCTTACGAATTGCTCGTAGAAGGCGCGGTCGAAGCGGCCCTCCTTGACGAACATTTCCTGCTGCTGAATAGCGCCGGCAAGCTCCTGATCGGATACCTCGAACCCCATCTCCTCGGCTAGGCGAAGCGTGGCTAGGCGCTTCCATGCGTGCTCGCGAATTAGCGGGCGCAGCTCCTCGGTGACGGGGAGCCACCTCCCGGCATTTATCGCGAGCGATAGGCGGAACTGGCTCTCGGCATGCTGGAATTCCTTGGGGTGTACCGGCTTGCCATCCAGTTTGCCCGGTGAAACATCGCTAAGGCGACGCGTGTTCATGTCAGGCACTTCAGTAAACATGAACACAAACGAGATAATGATGATGGCTGAGAAAATGGACCAGATTAGCTTGGAGCCAATCAAACGGTGGAACTTGGTGATGAGCATAGCCATGGGATTGTTTCTCCTGGAGTGACGGACGCAGAGGGGGGGGTTATAGAATTTTGAACTTGGGCAGGTCCTGGATATCGATCATGCCCACAAGGTGGTCCTGGTCATCGACGATCACGAGGTCGTCGATCTGATGTTTTTCGAAAAGGGCAAGCACATCGACGGCGAGGTGGTTGCGGGTGAGCCGGATGGGATTGGCGGTCATGACGTCCTTCACCCGCATGGAGTCGATGTTCCGGCCTTCGCCAAACAGCGCGGGGGTAGCTCCCTCTCTCTTCGGAGAGAAGCTATGGACGCAAAATCCGCCCCCTACCGCCCGCCGAACAGCATCACCCCGCGTCGCCGCATCGGCACCACCAGCAGCACGCCGGCGATGATGCCGCCCACATGCGCCCACCACGCCACCGGCTCGTCGCTGCCCACGACGGCATAGAAGAGCTGCGTTCCGATCCATACCGCCAGCATCCACATGGCCGGGATCGGCAGCGGAATGGGAATGACGAGCCGGAAGAGCACATAGACCCGCGCATGAGGGTAGAGCATCAGATAGGCGCCCATGACGCCCGCCACCGCCCCCGAAGCCCCGATCAGCGGCCCGAAATCGTTGAAGTTGAAAACGAGGTGAACGAGGCCCGCAAAGGCCGCGCAGAGCAGGTAGAAGACGAGATAGCGCAGGTGCCCCAGCGCATCCTCGATATTGTCCCCGAAGATCCACAGGAACAGCATGTTGGACAAAAGGTGCAGCCAGTCCGCATGCAGGAAGGCGTAGGTCAGCAG
>CBFGVE010000264.1:0-4640 GCA_965651915.1 uncultured bacterium | reverse complement strand
CGATACCTACCGCGCAAGCGGGGCGGGGGGGCAGCACATCAATACGACAGACTCCGCTGTGCGCATCACCCACTTGCCAACGGGCATCATTGTCCAGTGCCAGGCCGAGCGCTCCCAGATCTCCAACCGGGTGAAGGCCATGGCGATGCTCCGCGCGAAAATCTACGAGTACCATCAGGATCAGCAGCGCAAGGAGATGGAGAAGTTCTACGGCAACAAGGGCGAAATTGCCTGGGGCAGCCAAATCCGCAGCTACGTCCTCCAGCCCTACACGATGGTCAAGGATCATCGGACCGGCACCGAGACGGGCAACGTCCAGGCGGTGCTTGACGGCGAGCTGGGCGACTTTATAGAAGCCTACCTGAAATCCCAGAAGACCAAGGCATGAGCATCCTCGACCAGATTGTGGCCGACAAGCGGGTCGAAATCGCGGCGCGCCGTGAGGCAATGTCAGAATCTTCGCTTCGGGCCAGTGCCCGACCCGGCCCAGCTTTCGTAGACTCGCTGTGCCGCGGCACCATGGGCTTGATTGCCGAGGTCAAGCACCGCTCGCCATCGGCCGGAGTAATCCGTAGTCCTTTCGATCCCGCCGCCATCGCCCGCTGCTACGAGCGGGCAGGCGCCCAGGCGGTATCGGTACTGATGGACGAGTCCTATTTTGGTGGGGGCGAGGACCATTTCCGCGCAGTTCGCGAGGCCGTATTTCTTCCGCTGCTATACAAGGAGTTTGTCGTCGATCCCTGGCAGGTTGCCCATGCCGCTTCGCTCGGCGCATCGGCGGTGCTGCTGATCGTAGGCGTGCTCGACGAGGCGGAGCTGCGCCGCTACTCGGCCGATATCCGTGACCTGGGGATGCAGCCGCTGGTTGAGGTTCACGACGAATGGGAGATGGAGGTTGCCTTGCGTATAGGCGCCGATCTCATCGGGGTGAACAACCGAAACCTCAAGGACTTCACCGTCAGCCTACAGACTACCGCCGATCTAGCCCGGATGGTGGATGGCAAGGCCATGCTGGTCAGTGAGAGCGGCATCCACACGCCAGAAGACGTGGCCCGGGTCCGCCGCGCCGGTGCCGGAGCCGTGCTGGTGGGGGAATCGCTGCTTCGCCAGCCTGATCTGGAGCGGGCGGTGGAAACGCTCATGGGGGCGGTATGGGCGTCTTCGTAAAAATCTGCGGCATCGCCCGCGCTGCCGACGCCGAGGCCGTGGCCGCTTTCGCCCCCGATGCGATGGGCTTTATCTTTTGGCCCCGCTCGCCGCGCGCGGTGCGACCGGCGGATGTTGCGGCGTGGACTCGGGGCCTGCCGAAAACTATCCAGCGGGTGGGTGTTTTTGTGGATGCCTCCGCCGAGGAAATCGCCCGCGTTCGCGAGCAGGCAGGGCTCGACATCGTCCAGATCCATTCGGATGCCACCCCCGCATTCTGCGCTACGCTCGCGCCTGGCGTATGGAAGGTCGCCCACCTCGACCGGATGAGTGCGGAACAGGCCTCGGCCTACTCCGTTGACGCGCTGCTGATCGACCAGTACAGTACGGTCTCACCCGGGGGGACCGGGATGGTGGCGGACTGGGACGCTGCGGCCCGCTTCGTGGGCCAAGCCTTTCAGCCGGTCTTACTGGCGGGAGGTCTTCGTGCGGACAACGTGGGCGTGGCCCTGCAAAAAGTGGAGCCATGGGGCGTGGACGTAAGCTCTGGTGTCGAGGCGTCGCCTGGCGTCAAAGACCTCAGTAAAGTGAAAGCGTTTATTGAGCAATGCCGAAAACATTCTTGAACCAACCTGATCGTCACGGCCACTTCGGCCCCTATGGAGGCGTCTTCGTTCCCGAAACGCTGATGCATCCGCTCGCCGAGCTGACCGAGGAGTACCGCCGTGCGCGCCGCGACCCCGCGTTCCGCAGGGAGCTGGACTACTATTTGCGCGAATACGTGGGCCGGCCGACTCCACTCTACCATGCGAAGCGCCTCTCCGAGAAGGTGGGGGCCAAAGTCTATCTCAAGCGCGAGGACCTCTGCCACACCGGCGCCCACAAGATCAACAACTCCATGGGCCAGATCCTGCTCGCCCGACGCATGGGAAAGCAGCGCATTATTGCCGAGACGGGAGCTGGCCAGCATGGTGTGGCCACCGCGACGGTCGCCGCGATGTTTGGTTTGGAATGCGTGATCTACATGGGCCGGGTGGATATGGAGCGCCAGGCGCTGAATGTGTTCCGCATGCGCAGCCTGGGTGCCCAGGTGGTGCCGGTCACGGCCGGACAGGAAACGCTTAAGGAGGCGATAAGCGAGGCGATGCGCGATTGGGTAACCAACGTGCGCACGACGCACTACATTCTGGGTTCGGCACTAGGAGCCCATCCCTATCCCATGATGGTCCGCGATTTCCAGTGTGTGATCGGTCGCGAAGCCCGGAGACAGTGCCTCAAGGCCGAGGGACGTCTGCCCAGCCACATCGTCGCCTGCGTGGGGGGCGGCAGCAACTCCATTGGAATTTTCCATCCTTTCCTGAAGGACAAAGGCGTCAAGATGACCGGTGTAGAAGCCGGCGGACTTGGCATCCGCAAGGGCGACCATGCGGCCCGCTTCGCCGGCGGTTCCGTAGGCGTGCTCCAGGGCACCCGCACCTATCTTTTGCAGGATGAGAACGGGCAGATCCTTAACACCCACTCGGTGAGCGCGGGGCTCGACTACGCCGCCATCGGACCCGAACACAGCCTGCTACGCGATCTTGGCCGCATCGACTACGCCCATGTTGGCGACCACGAGGCGGTTGAGGCCTTCTATGGCCTCGCCCGGCTGGAGGGCATTCTGCCTGCGCTTGAATCCTCGCACGCCGTCGCTTGGGTGCTGGGCAAGGCTGGCGCATGGAAGAAAAAGGATCTGGTGATCGTCAACCTTTCGGGCCGTGGCGACAAGGATGTCCAGCAGGTAGCCGAATGGACCGAGCGCAATGCGAAGCGGAAGGAAAGGCGACCATGAGCCTTTCCAGCATGACCGGCCATGGCCATGGCCAGGCGACAGGGCGGGGCATTCGGTTTGCAGTCGAGCTAAGCAGCGTGAATCGCAAGCAGCTTGACATCCAGATTGGCCTTCCCCGTTCCCTTTCGGCGCTGGAATCCAGAATCCATGCTGAAATTCAGGGGCACGTTTCCCGGGGACGGGTCAGTGGCGAGATTTCGGCTAGCGGCAGTAGCGGAGAAAGCCGCCGTCGCCTGGTGGTTGACCGGGCTTTGGCCCGCCACACCCTCGCCGAGCTGCGCGACACTGCTCGGTCTTTGAAGCTCGAGGACGATTTTACCGGGCGCACCCTGCTACAGATTCCCCAGCTTCTACAGTTCAAGGAGGAGGCGGACGATCTTGAAGAGGTATGGCCGGTACTGCAGCGGGCGCTCAAGGGGGCATTGAAGAAGCTTATTGCGATGCGCCGGCGGGAAGGGGAGGCATTGAAAAAGGATCTCGCAGGTCGCCTCGATACCCTAGGCGGGCTCGCCGCGACCATCGCGAAGGAGGCGCCGCTCGTCGCCGAGCGCTACCGCGCTGCGTTGCACCAGCGCCTGGAAAAGGCCGGTCTACAGGCCGCCCTGGAAGACGAGCGGGTAGCCCGCGAGCTGATTGTGTTTGCCGACCGCTCCGACATCACCGAGGAAATCACCCGCCTGGGCAGCCATCTCCAGCAGGCCCGGAAGCTCATCGCAAGCCGGGAGCCCGCTGGACGCACCCTCGATTTCCTGTCCCAGGAACTTCTTCGGGAAATCAACACCGTTGGCTCAAAAGCCAATGATGCCCAAGTGGTTGCGAATGTAGTCACCTTTAAGTCCGAACTCGAACGCTTCCGCGAACAAGTGCAGAACATCGAATGATCCCGCTTATCCGATCGCCCATTCTCGTTGTCATCTCCGCGCCGTCGGGCGCGGGCAAAACCACCCTGTGCCACCGCCTGCTGGCCGAATTCTCCGGCATGCGCTATTCGGTATCCTGCACCACCCGTAGGCCGCGCGAGGGCGAGGTAGATGGACGCGACTACCACTTTCTCGACGAGGCCAGCTTTCTCGCCAAGCGTGAGGCGGGCGCTTTTGTCGAAAGTGCGCTCGTCCACGGTTACTACTACGGCACCCAGCGCACTCATGTGGTTGAGAGTCTTAATGCGGGACACGACGTTCTGATGGATATCGACGTGCAGGGGGCTCGCCAAATCCGCGAAGCGCTTGCCCGGCTGGGCTCCAGCGACCCGCTACGCCGTGGATACGTGGACATCTTCATTGCACCACCGTCCATCGAGGCGCTCCGCCAGCGATTGAGGGGGAGGGGAAAGGACGCCGAAGAAATAATCGAGCGGCGTGTGGCTCGCGCTGCAGGCGAGATGGATCACTGGCAGGAATATCAGTACCTCGTCGTGAACGAAGATCTCGAAGCCGCCTACGCCGAACTGCGATCCATTCTGGTGGCGGAACACTGCCGTGTTCGTTGTGTACATGAAGATTGACCTTGTAAACAAAGGTCGGAATTAATATTCGGCACACTTCGCCCGCGTTGCATTTCATCCGAGATAGCTGAAGTGCACGGACATGTCATTCCGAAATAAACGGCCCACTCGCTTTCGAATTCCTGGTGCAATACGGGCTCAGAAATGCACTGCCTAATA
>CBFGVE010000263.1:0-4642 GCA_965651915.1 uncultured bacterium | reverse complement strand
GCCAGCTTTCCATCCCCGGGAAGTTCTCCACGATTTTCCGATTCTGGACCAGAAGGTTCACGGCAAACGGCTGGCCTACTTGGACAGCGCCGCAACCTCGCAGAAGCCTCGCCCGGTATTGACCGCTCTCCAGGACTATTACGAGCAGTACAATTCGAATGTTCACAGGGGGCTGCACGCCCTTTCCGAGCGGGCTACGGTGGCCTATGAGGATGCCCGCCGGCGGGTGGCGGAGTTTATTGGCGCCCCTGGTCCAGAATCCCTCGTATTCACTCGGGGAACAACCGAGGGGATCAATTTGGTAGCCCAGTCTTGGGGCCGCAGCGCGCTCCGCGAGGGCGACGAGATCCTGCTCACCGTCATGGAGCATCATAGCAACATCGTCCCCTGGCAGCTTCTTGCCCAGGAGCGGGGCCTTACGCTCCGCTTTATCCCCGTGGCAGGAAATGGGGAGTTGGATCTCGCCGAGCTAGACGAACTGCTCACCGAGCGTACCCGGCTGCTGGCCTTCACCCACATGTCCAACGTCCTCGGCACCGTGAATCCCGTTTCGCGTCTCGTTTCAGCCGCCCGCTCGGTTGGTGCCAAAGTGCTGCTGGACGCCGCCCAGAGCGTCCCCCACCTGCCGGTGGATGTGCAGGCGCTCGATGTGGACTTCTTCGCCTTTTCGGGACACAAGATGCTGGCACCGACCGGCATTGGAGCGCTGTATGTGAAACCCGAACTGCTTGAATCCATGCCCCCGTGGCACGGGGGTGGGGAGATGATCAGCCGGGTCGATCTCGACCGCTCGACCTATGCTGAAATTCCCCACCGCTTCGAGGCCGGGACCCCTGACATCGCTGGGGCTGTGGGGCTTGGGGCGGCGGTGGACTACCTCCGGTTGCTAGGCGTGGAGCGCATCCATGACTATGAAGTCGGGCTCACCCGGTACGCGCTCGAAACCCTTGTCGAGGTGCCTGGATTTGGGCTGTTCGGAAATGCCGCTGAACGTGGAGGCGCGATTTCATTCACCCTAGAGGGTGTTCATCCCCACGATCTTTCCCAGTGGGTGGACCGTGACGGCGTGGCGATACGCGGGGGCCACATGTGCTGCCAGCCCCTTCTGCGCGCGTTTGGCCACGGGGCGGTGAGCCGGGCTAGCCTCTATTTTTACAATGTTCAGGAGGACATCGATCAGCTAAAGTCATCGTTATTCGGTGCCAGAAAGTTCTTCACCCCATGAGCGACGACTTAAACGACCTCTATCAGGAAATTATCCTCGATCACTTCAAGCACCCCCGCCACGCGGCCAAGCTTGCCCGCGAGGAGGTTCTGGTTGATGAGGAGAATCCCACCTGCGGCGACCGCATACAGCTTACCGCTGTTGTCGAGAATGGCCGGGTAGCCGACATCCGCCACGAGTCCAGCGGCTGCGCCATCAGCATGGCCTCCGCCTCGATGATGGCCGAAACACTCATTGGAAAGCCCATCGAAGAGGCGCGCACCTGCGTTAAAGAATTCGTCAAGTCCATGAAAAGCGAACAGGAGCTTTCCTCCGATACGTTTGGCGACGCGGTCGCCCTGGCGGGAGTCCGCCGCTACCCCCTCCGCATCAAATGTGCGACGATGAGCTGGCACGCGGCCGACCACGCCTTGGCTAAGCTGGTACAGACGTAAAAGCGGTTCACTGGAGCGTGTGAATTTATGGGCATGAGAGCAAAAATAAAAGGAGCACAGTTCGCACTGGGAGGTCTCGGCGAAACTCAGGCGGGCATAGACCCCTTCGACTTGTTTGCTCGGTGGTATCGCGAGGCAGAACGCAGCGGCATCTACCTGCCCGAGGCCATGGCGGTGGCGACCGCTACTCCCGAGGGCCAGCCTAGCGTGCGGATGATGCTGCTCAAGGGCTTCGGCCCCGAGGGCTTCCGGTTTTTCACCAACTTCGAAAGCCGAAAAGGCGAAGAACTTCTGGCCAATCCGCAAGCAGCCTTCGTCATTCACTGGAATGAGCTGCAGCGCCAGGTGCGCGTGGAGGGAGGCATCGAGCGGCTATCCGAGGAAGAATCCTTTGCCTACTTCCGCAGCCGTCCGTTGGAAAGCCGCCTTGGAGCATGGGCTTCGGAACAGAGCAGCATTCTGGAGAGCCGCGAGGAACTTGACCAGAGGGTGGAAAAATACCGCAAGCAGTTTGCCGGTGGAGAGGTTCCGCTTCCGCCCTACTGGGGGGGGGCTAGGCTTGTTCCCCGCCGCATTGAATTCTGGCAGGGCAGGGTGGGGCGCCTTCACGACCGCATTTGCTTTGTTCACGAGGGCTCCGAGTGGAACCGCATTCGGCTTTCCCCCTGAAACCGAGCGCTATCTCCAATGATGAAGCAGCTAATCCGCACCCTACTGCTGAGTCCGGCACAGCGGGAATACCTAAGGCTCAAGGCCTTGCCCCGCTACACGCCTACCCAGACCACCCTAGAGGGGCAGACCATAGAGGTCGTCGATGCCTGCACATTCCTGTCGGGCTACCAGGAGATCTTTGAGAAGGAGGTTTACGATTTTTCACCGAGATCCAACTCTCCTAGAATTGTGGACTGTGGCGCCAACATCGGGCTCAGTGTGATCTTTTTCAAGCAGTCGTTTCCGTCCGCTCGGATTACCGCTTTTGAGCCGGATCCCTGCATCTTTGCCGCTCTGCAAAGCAATGTGGAGTCCTTCGGATACAAGGATGTCGAGCTGCGCTGCGAGGCGGTGTGGACGAGCTGCGGAGAAATGGATTTCCTACCCGAAGGCGGCTACTCGGGCCACCTGGTCGAAACGGGCGATGGTGCCCACCCCGTGCCTACAGTCCGGCTCCGAGACATCCTCATCGAGCCCATCGACCTGTTGAAGCTGGATATTGAAGGCGCGGAGACCGAAGTGCTCCGAGATTGCGCCGATCGTTTGGATATGGTTCATCGACTTTTTGTCGAGTACCACTCCAGAGAGGGGCAGCCCCAGTCGCTCGCCGAAATTCTTTCGATCCTTAGCGATGCAGGCTACCGCTATCACGCCCAGGAGGCGTATGCCGCTCGCAAGCCGTTCATCGCGACGCCGCCGCTTGCGGGGATGGATTTCCAGCTCAACATCTATGCGTGGCGGCCATGAAGGCCTTGGTTCTTATTCCTTGCTACCAGGACACCCTTTCTCCTGACGAGAAGTGGGCCGTTGGCCAGTGCGCCCGAGTCCTTGGCGGTCATGACATATCGGTTTTGGCTCCTGATTCACTCGCCTTGCCCGCAGGGCTGAGCGCATGGCCGGTGGAGCGATTTGATCCGAGTTTCTTCACCAGCCGCCAGGGATACAACCGTCTTCTCTTGAGCCGGGGATTCTACGAGAGGTTTACTCGCTACGGCCATATACTCATCTATCAGTTGGATGCTTTTGTCTTTAAGGACGAGCTTGCCTACTGGTGCGCTCAGGGCTACGACTACATAGGTGCGCCATGGGAGGAGCAGGCGTGGGTCCGATCAAAGCGTTTCCGAAGCAAGATGCCGATACCCTTCCGTTATCTGGGCTTTGCCCATAAGCTTTATCACAGGGAGTTCCTGGTAGGCAATGGAGGGTTTTCCTTGCGCCGGGTGGACTCCTTCCTTGATGCGCTCGACCGCTTGGCGCCCCGCGCTGCGCGGTGGACAGGAAACGAAGATGCCTTTTGGTCCTGCATGGCTCCCATGTTTCTTCGGAAATTCTCGATACCTCCTGCTGCGGTTGCCCGACGATTCGCCATTGAGGAAGCCCCCCGCCGCCACTATGAAGAGATGGCGAGGGTTCTACCCTTTGGCTGCCACGCCTGGCGGCGATACGATCCTGAATTTTGGCTGGAGCACATGAAGCCGAGTTCGCCAGCGCGAACGGTATCGACTACATTTTAATCGCCTTCTACCACCCACCTGGATGCCCTGCTATGCCTAGCGCCGATTTCCTTACCGATAGCCATGTGCATTTCGACTCGTTCAGCAAAGAGGGGCTGACTGACCAGATTCTTGAATCCGCGGAATGCGCCCTGGTTCGGCGCATGGTGGCCATAGGCGGATCGAGCGAGGCGAATCAGCTCGCGGTTGAGCTGGCCGCCTCCCATCCCGACCGCATACGCGCTGCAGTAGGCATTGATCGCGACGAGGCGGGAAAGGAATGGGATACGGATGCTCTGAGGCGGCAGTGCGGTCTGCCGGTGGTTGTCGCAATAGGAGAAACCGGTCTCGACTATCACTACAGCGCGGATAGCGCCGACGAGCAACGCCAGCTCTTTTCCTCCATGTTGGATCTAGGTCTCGAATTTGGCTTGCCCACGGTCATCCATAGCCGTGAAGCGGATCGAGATACGCTGCGCATGCTGGAGAACCATCGCACTAGATGGACGCACCGCGAGGATGGTATCGGCGTGCTCCACTGTTTCACCGGAAGTGAAAAATTTGCCCAGGCCCTCGTCGAGCTGGGCCTTTTCATCAGCTTCAGCGGAATTCTGACCTTTCGGAATGCGGATGAGCTGCGGCGCGTAGCCAAGAATATTCCCGAGGAGGCGGTGCTCATCGAAACCGATGCACCCTATCTTGCCCCGGTGCCCCATCGCGGAAAACGCAACGAGCCGGCTTTGGTGGCGGAAGTCGCGAACGTACTGGCCGAGGTCCGC
>CBFGVE010000262.1:0-4650 GCA_965651915.1 uncultured bacterium | reverse complement strand
CGGGATATCACCGGGTCGAGCCCGGACGTCGGCTCGTCGTAGAGTATGACTTCAGGGTTGGTGATGATCGCGCGGGCCAGGGCGACCCGCTTGCGCATGCCGCCGGACAACTCCGAGGGCATCTTGTCGAAGACGTTCTTGAGGTGGACCCGCTCCAGCTTTTCCTGCACGAGCTTGTCGATTTCCCCCGACTTCATCTTCGTACGCTCGCGGAGCGGGAGCCCCACGTTCTCCCCCGCACTCATCCACTGCATCAGCGCCGACCCCTGGAAGAGCACGCCGAAGCGGGAGCGGATGCGCTCCAGCGCGTGCCCGCTGGCCTCGCTCACCTCGTCGTCGCCCACCCAGACCTTGCCCCGGTCGGGGGTGAGCAGCCGGATCATGTGCTTGAGCGACACGCTCTTGCCCATGCCCGAGGTACCCACGATCACGAAGGTCTCCCCCTGCTCGATCGTCAGATCGAGCTGGTCGAGCACGGCGCGGTCGCCGAAGCGCTTGGTGACATTCTCGAAGCGGATCATACGTAGAACATCCGGGTGACCATGTAGCCGATGACCAGAATGGTGAGGAAGGAGACGATCACCGTCTTGCGGGTCGCCATGCCCACGCCCACCGCGCCGCCCTTGGCCGAGAAGCCCTGGTGGCAAGCCACGGTGGTAATGATGATGCCGAAAAGCACCGCCTTGAACAGGCCCACGTAGAGATCCTTGTTCTGGGCATACTCCGTCGCATTGTCGAAATAGGCCGGGATGGCCACCCCGAGCTGGGTGTAGCCGACCACCGCACCGCCCACGATGCCAATTATGTTGGTGTAGACGGTCAGGATGGGCATCATGACCATGAGCGCGAGGAGGCGGGGCATGACGAGGAAGCGGACCGGATCGATGGACATCACCTCCAGCGCGGCAATTTCCTCGGATACCGTCATGGTCCCCATCTGGGCCGCGATGGCCGACCCCACGCTGGCGGCGATGATCAGGCCGGTCATGAACGGCCCCATCTCGCGCATCATCACCACCGCGACGGCGGTGCCGATGTTCACCTCCTGGCCGAAGCGGCGCAGCTCGAGCCCGGTCTGCAGCGCCAGGATCATACCCGTGAACATGCCGACGACGGTGATCACGCCCAGGCTCTTCACCCCGGTGACGAATAGCTGGTAGAGCACCTCGTGGCGGACCCGCTTGCTCGCGGCGAGCGGCAGGTAGCCGAAGGCTGAGCCCAGCATGATCAGTCCGCGTCCGGTATTGCGGCAGGCGAGAATGATCGCCCGTCCCAGCGCGGCAATGGCGTTACGGGGCGGAGGAAGAAATTCTGGTTCACGGGTGATTATGGCTCGGACCCTCCCAGGGGAATTCGCAGGAAATAGAGCAGGCGCAGGGTGCGCCGATCCGGGCTCCGCTCGAAGCCCACCAAGCCCTTGAGCAGCTTCCACCCGGACTCGCACTCCTGAAGGTCGGATGTTTTCTCATAAAGCGGGAAAATAGAAAAGTCCCGATACATGTCCTCGCGGTGGCGGCTGCGGTAAAGTCCCCAGAGCACCGTGGTCTCGTGCGCGTCCGGGCCCTTCACCCGGTCATACACGGTCCACCAGGGGCTCCAGTTGCGCTCGACCGGCTGGGTGTTTCGCTTGGGCCACAGCTCCAGCGCCCGCCAGCGCCGCCACTCGCCTTCGCGGCGGTAGGAAAACAGGGGCCAGACCAGGGTGTAGCGGCCCACCACCTCGGTCTTCTGGTCCGGCTCGAAAGCCCTCGTCCGCTCCACCTCCTGGAACCAGAAGGGCATCGCCCAGTTCCGGCGCACCACGGTCTTGGGGCGGTTGATGGCCTCCTGGCGGAAGATCGGCCAGAGCTGGAAACTGGACTCGACGGAGAGCGTCCGGCGGTGGCCATAGAGCGGCCACAGGTAGAATTTCTCCTGCTCGCCGCTGCGGATCTGCACGAATGGCCAAGGCGCGAGGGTGCTGTTGATGCGCTCCCCCTTGTGAAAGCGGATGAGCGGGGGTAGGAACATGGTCGAGCGCTGGTCGGTCAGGCGGAGCTTCCCGTAGAAGGGAAACAATACGTAGCCCTTGCCCGAGGACTTCGGGTAGTGGAAGGCCGCCTGGCTCCAGAAGGGCCAGAGCACAAACTTCTTGTCGTAGGCGCCGTCCCGGTGCGAGGTGCCGTAGAACGGAAAGATGCGGAACCGGTAGATCCCCTCCCCCACGGTGCGCGAGTAGATGGGCCACAGCACCGTGGTGGAGCGCTGGTCCTTCATCCGGCTGCGCGCCCACAGGGGGAAAAGGGCGAAGTCGATCTCGTCGCGTCCGAAGAGGTCGTGGATGCGCCCGCCCAGCGGAAACACCGCGAGGTGGCGGCGGCCTGCGGCGTTGCGGCCCTGGAAGTAGATCGGGAGTACCATGACCCGGTAGGGCGAAGCCGGATCGGTGATGTCGCGGTTGATCCCGTAGGCGAGCAGGATGCGCCAGGAACTTGCGTTTTCCAGAACCCGGCGCTGGGCGACCGGCCACAGCCACTCCTGCGACGAAAACTCGTTGGCCGGCGCGGTGGTGCGGCTGTAGAGTGGACGGACCGCGGTCAGGGTGTGGCCCTCCGCACCAGTCGTGCGCTCGTACACCGGCCCCAGCACCCGCAGCCGGGTTTCACCGGTGGGCGCCTTGAGCCGGCTCGCCAGCGGTCCCCAGTCGAACTCGCCCGGCTCGAGGGCGAGCGCCGGACCGGCCAGCGCGCCCAGCAGAGCCCATGCGGCGAACCCCTGGAATGGGCGGGCTAGCAGAGACATGCGCGAACCGCCTCGACCAGGTCGTGGGTAAGCCGTTCGGTCAGTTCCGGCGTGGGCCCCTCGACCATCACCCGGCACATCGACTGGGTGCCCGAGTAGCGGATGAGCACCCGGCCACGCCCGGCCAGCTCGGCCTCGGCGGCGGAGATCGCGGCGAGCAGTTCGGGGATCTTCTCCAGCGGCGGCTTTCGCTCGACATCCACATTGACCAGCCGCTGGGGCGCCATCTGCATCACCGAGGCCAGCTCGGAGAGCGGCTTGCCGTAGTAGGCCATCGCGGCCAGCAACTGGAGGGCGGCAATGATGCCATCGCCGGTGGTGTGGTGGTTGAGGAACAGCAGATGGCCCGAGGCCTCGCCGCCCATCACCGCCCCCTCGGCCTTCATCATCTCCAGCACATAGCGGTCGCCCACCTTGGACATCGAATGGGCGATGCCCAGCTCGCGCATCGCGTTCTGGAAACCGAAATTGCTCATCACCGTGCTGACCACCCGGTTGTTGGCCAGCAGGCCGAGATCGCGGTACATCCGGGCGCAGATCGCGAGGATGTGGTCGCCGGTCAGCTCCTGCCCCGTCTCGTCCACCGCGATCAGGCGGTCGCCGTCCCCGTCGAAAGCCAGCCCCACATGGGCGCCGGTCGCCTTGACCCGGGCCACCAGGTCCTGAGTGTGCTGGGAGCCGCAGTTCTCGTTGATGTTCGTGCCGTCGGGGCTGGCGTGGATCGTCTCGACCTCGGCCCCCAGCTCGGAGAAAATTGTAGGCGCGACCTTGTAGGTGGCGCCGTTGGAGCAGTCGAGGACAATCCTGAGCCCGTCGAGGCTGTATTCATTGGGGAACGTGTTCTTGCAGAAAACGATATAGCGTCCCGAGGCATCGTCGATGCGCTTGGCCTTTCCGATTTCCAGGGCGGTCGGGCGCACATCGCGGATGTGGCCCGAGGTGATCAGCTCCTCGATCTCGTCCTCCTCGGCATCGGGCAGCTTGCAGCCGGTGCGGGAGAAGATCTTGATGCCGTTGTCCTGGTAGGGATTGTGGGAGGCCGAGATGACCAGCCCGGCGTCGGCGCGCATGCTCTGGGTGATGAAGGCGATGCCCGGGGTCGGCATGGGGCCGACCAGTAGCACATCTACGCCCATGGAGCAGATGCCGGCGGTAAGGGCGTTCTCCAGCATGTAGCCGCTCAGGCGGGTGTCCTTTCCAATGACGATCACGTGGCGCTTGGCCTCGGGGCGGTGACGCTTGCATACATAGGCGGTCGCCCGGCCGATCTGCAAGGCGGTTTCCGCCGTCATGGGTTCGATATTGGCCACTCCGCGGACACCATCGGTTCCAAACATTCGTGACATGCTAGTGGTTCTCCATTGGGACAAGAAAAAGCGCCGACCCGCTGCGCCGAAGCCCGCCGCAGGATCTGGCTCGTGGAAAAGCGCGATACTACCCACCTCCCACTCACCTTCCAAGCATTTTGAACCAGGGCCAGGGCAAGCCGGGGCCGTCCCATGGGCGGCCCAGGTAGGGCGAGGCCATGCCGCTGAGTGGGTTCTCCCGTCCAGGGACCGCCCCGGCTCACCGGGACGGTTCGCCCTACCTAGCACAGGGTGAAGTCTAACCGCTGAGCGGGTTCTACCGCCCGGGGACCGCCCCGCGGCTCACCGGGACGGTTCGCCCTACCGGGAGGGCTACTCGGCGGCGACGGAGGCCTTTAGGTATTCGCGGCGCATGCGGGCGATGTTCTCGATGGAGATGTTCTTGGGGCAGGCTGCTTCGCACTCGGCGTGGTTCGAGCAGTTGCCGAAGCCCTCGGCGTCCATCTGCCGCACCATGCTGAGCACCCGGCGCTTGCGCTCGGCGTGGCCCTGGGGCAGCAGC